>DASSOY010000073.1 GCA_035700025.1 Bacillales bacterium
TATATCATTCGTCATGGAGAATTGATTGTTTTTACACCGGAAGCAGCTGACAATGACAATACATTGAGCAGAATCACCGCTGTTTCCTACGATCATTACAAAGCGGAAATGTATCGTTGGAAGGATCGAATTTCTGAACAGACCAAGCATCTACGGTTTAAAAGAGACCCAGAAAGATATCTTAAAGCAATTGAAGAGAAGTGGATAACGGAATAATTGTGCTAATTATTCCGTCCAAGAAAAAAAACGCCGCCGACAGCGGCGGAGTCTTCGAACGTATTTCTGCGATGGACAGGAGGGGACACGGCGGAGTTTGCGCGCTTTTATTCTCACGCTTCCGATCCGAAAGATCGAAACGGCGATTCCAAATGGGAATCAATGTGACTCACATTCCCTCAAAAATGAAATCCCGTTAGATCACATGTTTCATAAGAAATCCAAACGCATCATATGAGCCGTTTCCAGTTCCCCCGCCGCCCCGCGTTGCAAAGAATACCGATCATTGGGCTCCGAGCGGTCTACATCCCCTTGACTAGTGGGTCCGTAAAGAACAAATAATACAAAACCGATCAGAACGGCAAGAATGAAAAACTGTAAACCCCATCTGAATACCGTGTTCCGTCGCACAATCATCATTGCCCTTCCTTTTTCTTTTCATCTATTTAGACGAAACACGTCTGCAAAAGGTTTCATGTTTTTCATATATTTGCAAAATGATTTTTCAAACGTGTAAATAGAAGTAACGGACACCTCATCTCCTAGAAGCTCCTTACTCCATACCCATGAAAAAGGTCGAAAAAAGAGCGCTAAGCGGATCAAATGTCCGTTTTCCAAAACGATCAGTTTCTACAGCCAAACGAAACGCTTACATGTCCTCGTTCGACTTCTCTTTGGCCGCACGTTTTTCTTCTTTCATTTTCGGCACGGTCACGTCGCGGCTCGCGGGTGAACCGTGAACGCCGAATTCTTCGGCAATCTCTTCTTTATGACGATCAAGCATCGCTTCAATGCCGGTAACGATCAGTTTGTTTTTTGCGCTCATCGCAAAGCCTCCATTTCGTGTCGTTTACGCATTAGCATAACCGATCGAGACGGATATTATTTTTTCGAAGCTGCGAAATCTTGCTCCAACCGATAGACAAAGGCGAATACTTCCGCCACCACTTGATACAAATCGGGCGGAATCGATTCGTTGATGTTCAACTCCGATAAAACCGCGACGAGCGAAGGATCTTCCTGAATCGGCACTTCATGCTGCTCGGCGAGCCGAATGATCCGTTCCGCTGCATCCCCCTCACCTTTTGCGGAAACATGAGGGGCTTCCCGTTTCTTTTCATCATAAGCCAGTGCGACCGCCCGTTTTCGCTCCGTTTCTTTTCTCATACGCGGTAATCGACCCCTTTTTGTTGGTTGAATTCGTTCGCTTGTCGTGGTTTTTCCGCTTTTCCCTCCGCTTGGATAAAGGAAGACAGCTGATAACCGGACGTTTCAAGATGCTCCCTCAAGGCCGGTAAGCAAGCTTCGATGAGGTCGCGCAAATCGTACGATTCATTGTACAGTTTCACGGAGACGATCCGTTTTTGAACGTTGACGTCAAGAGCTGTTTCATGTAAATGAGCCAAATTTAGGTAAAATAAAATGCGGCAATGGTCCGCGTCCCATTCCCCGTTTTTCCGTTTCTTCCCATGCCATTCGATGGTGATATCCGTAAAAGATTTGCCGTTGTAAAAAGGCAACTGAATGACCGATTGGTACGGAGCCGCCGCCTGCAACTGACTGCCGGTCACATGGTTTAGAAGCGTTTGCGCCGCTTGTTTCGTCTCGGCATTCGGCACCTGTTGAAGCACCTCCATCAGCATCGCTTTCAACGGCAATGCGCGCGGAGGACCGCTGGTTGCCGTACCGTCGGATGACGCTTGATGGGAGATAACGAAGCGAAGTAGTTCCTTGAAAAATTTCGGGCGGCGCGAGGCAGTCAAGTCTTCGGAAAGCTGCACCAATAACCGATTTGCCTCCGTTTTCACGTCGGGAATCGGGGACTGGCCGCTCATATGCGTGAGCATCGTTTTCACTGATTCTTCCACCGTCGATCGCGACCCGACGGCTTTCGCAACGGCTTGTTCGTAAGACAATCCAAGGGTGTCGATCGCTCTTTGCAACTGTGCCTTCATCTCCGTGCCTGAAGGCCGCATTTGCAAAAACAAATCGCCGATTTGCTTACGCACCGTTTTAGCCGCCGCGTCATCGATACCGCTTCCGCCGGCGGACAACAATGCAGCGAACAGGTTCAACGACTCAGACAGAGGTGTCTTTAAGGACGTGAGCAACCCGTCAAAAACGGTTTTCGAAAACGGCAGCTGTTGTTCGAACATCATTTGCAACGCACGAAACGCGGATTCAGTCGCACCGGCTTGTTTCAACCATCCGGCGCCGCTCTCTACGACAGAGCGAGAAAGCGGAAGGTCCGCTTCCAATATCATTTTCACGAGTAGTTGATGCGTTCGGTCATTCGGCAGACCCAGCTTTTCAAGCAATTGGCCAATCGTTGCTCCCATCGAAGCTTCGGCACGCGTCGGCAACACTTTCAACTCCGGTGTTCCGTTTGCATTTTTCACTTCCAGCCAATAGAAATTTCCGGCAACAAGCGGTGCATACACTTTTGCTCGAATGTGACGGCCGGCTAATTCGACGACCGCCAAGTTTTCCGGAAACCACCGCAAAAGTTTACCCCTGTAGATTTGTCCTTCCATAAGTTTCAACGGTTTCGTTTCAAGCCGTTGATTCATCTTCATGGAATCGGGAGTCAAGCGGAGTTGATCCATCGTTTTTCGTCCCCTTTTCGATGCCGTTAATTGATCTGTTCCCGAACAGGCGCGAACGAACGCCGATGAACTTCGCAAGGACCATGCTTCCGCAACCGGGCCAAATGGTCCGCGGTGGGATACCCGAAATGACGGGAAAATCCGTACTCGGGAAAACGCCGATCCAATCGTCTCATGATTCGGTCACGGGTGACTTTCGCAACAATGGAGCCGGCAGCGATTGAGACGCTCAATCGGTCTCCTTTCACGATCGCCGTATCGGGAATCCCGCAATCGAGCCGCATCGCGTCGACAAGCACGTGCTCCGGCCGCTTATCCAAAGAAAGAACCGCTTCGCGCATCGCCCGTTTCGACGCCTCATAAATGTTCAAACGGTCGATGTCTTCCGGCTCGACAATCGCTATCGCTACGGAAGCGTTCGATTCAATGATCTTCTCATAAAGTTCCTCACGTATTTTGTCGGTCAATTGCTTTGAATCGTTTAGCCCATATAACGGCCGATCCGGATCGAGGATGACGGCAGCGGCGACAACCGGTCCTGCCAGCGGACCGCGCCCCGCCTCATCGACGCCCGCAATGCGTTCCATCCCTTGGTGCCGCAAATTTCTTTCATAACTCGACATCTCTATGTATTGCCGTTTTTGCAAAAGTTCTTTCTCCCGCAACCGCTCCCAGCGGCCGAGCAATTCGCGCACCCCTTTTCGATCATCGGCGCGGAAAGCTGCCATCTCCGCTTTCGTCGGCGTTTCGGCCGCTTCAAAAAGCCGTTTTCTAATCGCATCGATCGTTTGTTTCAACCATTGTCTCCCCTTACTAAAGAAAACTTCATGCTTTTTATTTCTACATAAAAAGATGAAGTCCTTTTCTTACGGACGCTCCAGCGAAATGCGGCCGATTTTTCCCGTTTGAAAATCCCTGATCACGACTGCGCCTGTTTTTTCGTAATCGACCTCCCCGCCGCGTACAATGCAGCCGCGCCGCCTGCCGATTTCATCAAAAAGGGCGATGTCGTCTTCCGGAACGTCCCCGATGCCGTATCGAGATTTTAATTGCTCGGCATAATGAACCTTTAAATACCGAAGCAAAGCCAATGCTGCATCTTGCGAAACGAATCGTTCGTCGCGAATCGCTCCGGTGACCGCCAGCTTGATGCCGGTTTCCTCATCTTCGAATTTCGGCCATAAAATCCCCGGCGTATCGAGCAGCTCGAGCTTGCCTTGCACTTTCACCCATTGTTGTTGTCTCGTAATGCCGGGGCGATCGCCGATTTTGGCAATTTTCTTTCCCGCAAGCCGATTGATCAACGTCGATTTGCCTACGTTCGGAATTCCGAGAATCAGGGCGCGAACCGCTCGCGGACGAACACCTTTGGCTCGCAACTTTTCATGTTTTTCCGCCATAACTTGCTCGGCTGCAATAACGATTTTCTCAGTCCCGGCCCCGGTTTGCGCATTCACCGGCAACGTTCCGGCAATACCTTGTTCGAGAAACGCGTCCTGCCACATTTCAGTCACTTCAGCATCGGCGAGATCGGCTTTATTGAGCAGCAACAGCCGCGGTTTGCCCGCCGTCATTTCATCGACCAGCGGATTCCTTGACGCCTGCGGAATTCTCGCGTCAACGATTTCAAATACGAGATCGATTTGTTTCATTTTTTCCTGTACTTGGCGTTTCGCTTTTGCCATGTGACCCGGAAACCATTGAATGGTCATGGGCAAATCACCTACTTTACGATGTGAAAATCACTGAGCGGCCAAAATTGCAGGACGACTTTTCCAACGACGTCATCTTCTTCAACGGGACCGATGATCCGGCTGTCTTTGCTGTGAAGGCGGTTGTCGCCCATCACAAACAAGTCTCCTTTCGGAACCGTCGTTTCAAAATCGCGTGTCAAATCGCCTTTCGTTTTTTGTTTATAAGGTTGCAAATACGGTTCTTTCACCTTATTGCCGTTCACATACAACGTGTCGTCCCGATAAACGATATGGTCGCCGGGAAGGCCGATGACGCGCTTAATAAAATCTTTCGTCGGCGTCGCATGAAAAACAATGATGTCGAACCGATGCGGTTCCCCGATATCGTAGGCCAACTTATTAATGATTAACCGGTCGTGATTATGAAAAGTGGGCATCATCGATCTTCCATCGACAATGATTGGAGCAAACAAGAAATAACGGATGAGCGCCGCCAAAACGAAAGCAATCAAAAGCGCCTTAGCCCACTCCCACGATTCTTTCTTTACCGACATGTTCTCTCCTCCAAACCGAAATAAAAGAGCAAAAAAGGGACTTGGCATCAAGTCCCTCATTTGCGAGATTACGCTTCTTTGATTCGTGCCGCTTTCCCGCGCAATGAACGTAAGTAGTAAAGCTTCGCGCGGCGTACTTTGCCGCGGCGTGTTACTTCGATTTTGTCGATTCGCGGTGAATGCACCGGGAACGTCCTCTCGACGCCGACGCCGTAAGAAATTTTGCGAACCGTGAACGTTTCGCTGATTCCGCCGCCGCGCCGCTTAATGACGACGCCTTCAAACACCTGAATTCTTTCTCGTGAGCCTTCAACGACTTTCACGTGTACTTTCAACGTGTCGCCGGCGCGAAATTCAGGAATGTCCTGTTTCAACTGCTCTTTCGTAATGTCTTGAATTAAATGATGCATGGTCGTGATTCCCTCCTTCTGGCCACGTTCTTGTCCGTCCATGACAGCGGAACATGGTGATCACACAGGCATAATGCCACAAAAAATATCCTATCACATCCAGATGCAACTTTCAAGCGTCGTCGGACGGCACGTTCTTTTTGATTTCGTGCAACATTCGTTTTTCTTCATCCGACAAATGGATCGTTTCAAGCAAATCCGGACGCCGCTGCCACGTTCTTCGAAGCGATTCCTTTTTGCGCCAGCGATCGATTTTTTCATGGTGGCCGGACAGCAGCACATCGGGAACGTTCATTCCGCGAAACTCGGCGGGACGCGTATAGTGGGGATGTTCTAACAGTCCGTTGCTGAACGAATCATTCAAGTGCGATTGTTCATTCCCGAGCACGCCGTGCAGCAACCGCACCACGCTGTCGATAACAACCATCGCCGCCAGCTCGCCGCCGGTCAACACATAGTCGCCGATCGAGATTTCATCGTCGGCCAATGCCGTGCGAATGCGTTCATCATACCCTTCATAATGGCCGCAAATAAACAACAAATGGTCTTCTTTCGCTAGTTCCTGCGCTTTTTTCTGATCGTAACGCGCTCCTTGAGGAGACATGAGCACAACGCGAGGGTGCGTCTCACCGGTGCTTTTCAAATGGTCGACGGCGTCGAAGATCGGCTGCGGCATGAGAACCATGCCTTGACCGCCGCCGTAAGGATAATCATCGACCTTTCGGTGTTTGTTTTTCGAAAAATCGCGATAATCAGTGACGGAAAATGAGACCGCGCCTTCATCTTGAGCCTTTTTCATGATCGATTGCCGGAAGACGCCGGAAAACATGTCCGGAAACAGCGAAAGCACGTCAATCTTCATCGATGAGCCCTTCCAGCAGATGAATGGTCACTTGCTTGTTTTCAACGTCGACTTTTTTGACGACATCTTCTATGTAAGGAATCAATGCATCTTTGCCAAATTGGCGCTTGACGACCCAAACGTCATTCGCACCCGTCTCCAAAATTTCTTTGATGGTCCCGATCGTTTTCCCATCATCGGTTACGACGCGGCAGCCGATAATTTCATGATAATAAAATTCTCCCTCGTCAAGCAGGTCCAAATCTTCAATCGGAATTTTCAGTATGGCGCCGTTCAACGCTTCGACATCGTTAATCGTGCCGTAACCTTCAAAGCGGATGAGTTCAAATTGCTTGTGTGTGCGGCGTGTTTCCACGACAAGCGGCTTTTTCGGCTTGTCCTTCCCTTCATCCAAATACAGCGTATTTCCCGGCGCAAAACGTTCGTCGGGAAAATCGGTCGTCGCATAAACTTTCACTTCGCCGCGCAGTCCGTGCGGCTTTGTGATTTTTCCGACGTTCAGCCATTTCGACATCGTCAATGTCCTCCCTGGCGAATTTCAAACACTTTTCCGTTTTTGATGACGACGGACGGTTCCGACATGATCTTGTCCCAATCGTCGCCAATGTCCACGTCGACGATCATGTCGACTTCTCCGTCATTCAGCTCACTTCCGAGCGGCAATACGTCGAGTTGTTCAATTTGGTATTCCAACAGCTTACTCTTTTCTCGCCTGCGGTCGATTTCCTGCTCAAAATGTTGTTTCAGTGAACCTTTGTCGAATTTTCGCTCTCGCCCCTGGCGCCGCAACTCAAACGTGAGCTGCTCACATTCTTTTTGCACTTTCATTTCGAAAGTTTTCCAACATCGTTCGCTTGCTTTGTTCAGTCAAAACTTTTTTTACGGTTACGGGCCTTATAAGTTTCATACCATCACTCCGAGGTTCACGATTTGAAAAAAATTCGGCCGACCGTGCAGACGAAAAAAGCTGAAAAGGAGAGGCATCCCTCCCCTTTTAGTCCTCGATATCGAGATGTACTCTTTGGTTGGCCCCGGACGCAGCCGCGCTTAAGACGGTGCGAATCGCCTGAGCGATCCTCCCTTTTTTACCGATCACCTTACCCATGTCTTCCGGGTTCACGGAGAGCTTATAAGTGACTGATCTTTCGCCGGGAATCTCGGTGATCTTGACGTCTTCTGGATAATCAACGAGTGATTTCACAATCGTCTCCAATAAGCGTTCCATTATTCGCCCACCTATTGAGCTTGATTTTTCAGTTTGGCGTTGTGGAGTTTTTCCATCAATCCTTGCTTCGAGAACAAGTTGCGCACCGTATCGGAAGGTTTCGCTCCATCGAGCATCCATTTCAAAGCTTTTTCCTCATCAAGGTTCACTTCTGCCGGATTCACGAGCGGATTGTAAGTCCCCACTTGCTCAATGATACGGCCGTCGCGCGGCGAACGGGAATCCGCAACGACTACGCGATAGAACGGACGCTTCTTCGATCCCATACGTTTCAAACGAATTTTTACTGCCATGATTCATCAGCCTCCTAAAATTGTAACAACCATAACGATTGTTGTTTCCATTCATTATTTTTCGTCGTGCTTTGTTCCACCCGCCGAACACTAAATCCAAATGCAGAACATTTCGATCGGTCGGGCAAACAGCTTACATAAAGGGGAATTGAAAAGGATTTTTCTTGCCTTTCCCTTTTGTCGCACTCGTCATTTGCTTCATCATTTTCTTCATGTCTTCGAACTGCTTAATCAACCGGTTCACATCTCTTACCGAAGTGCCGCTCCCTTTCGCGATTCGTTTCCTCCGGCTGGCATTGATGATTTCCGGCTGTTGCTTTTCCTTGCCCGTCATCGATTGAATGATCGCCTCGATGTGGCTGATCTGCTTTTCATCGATTTGTAAATTTTTCATGCCCTTCATCTTGTTCGCTCCAGGCATCATCGCAAGCAGTTCGTCGAGCGGCCCCATGTTCCGCACCTGTCCGAGCTGTTCGAGAAAATCATCGAACGTGAAGCTGGCGGTACGCATCTTTTGCTCAAGATCTTTCGCTTTCTCCTCATCGACGGACGATTGTGCCTTTTCAATGAGCGTCAGCACATCGCCCATGCCGAGAATTCTCGAAGCCATCCGTTCCGGATGAAACGGTTCGAGCGCGTCGAGTTTCTCGCCGGTACCGATGAACTTAATCGGTTGATCGGTGACTGCCTTGACGGAAAGCGCAGCCCCGCCGCGGGTGTCGCCGTCCATCTTCGTCAAAATGACGCCCGTGAGGCCGAGTCGTTCGTTAAAACTTTCCGCAACATTCACCGCATCTTGACCTGTCATCGCATCAACCACGAGCAAAATTTCATCCGGTTGGACGGCGTTCTTAATGTCGGAAAGCTCTTCCATCAGTTTTTCGTCGATATGGAGGCGCCCGGCCGTATCAATGAGCACATAGTCATGATGGTCTTCCTTCGCCTTTTCGACAGCACCCTCCGCGATTTTGACGGGGCTTTCCTTATCGCCGAGCGAAAATACCGGCAAATCCAATTGCTTCCCGAGCGTTTGCAGCTGATTGATCGCCGCGGGGCGATAGACGTCTGCCGCCGCGAGAAGCGGCTTCCGATTATGCTGTTTGCGTAAATGGTTCGCCAGTTTGCCGATGTGCGTCGTTTTTCCGGCGCCTTGCAATCCGACGAGCATGACGACCGTCGGCGGCTTGTTCGCCGCGGCGATTTTGCTCTGCTCACCGCCCATCAAGCGCGTCAATTCTTCTTGAACGACTTTGATGACCTGTTGTCCCGGCGTCAAGCTTTTGAGCACTTCCTGACCGACGGCGCGCTCTTTGACGCGTTTAATAAAGTCTTTGACGACTTTAAAGTTGACGTCCGCCTCAAGCAAGGCGAGGCGCACTTCACGCGTCATTTGTTTGACGTCTTCCTCGCTTACTTTCCCTTTTCCGCGAATCTTCTTGATTGTTTCTTGAAGCCGATCGGCTAACCCTTCAAAAGCCATCGCAAACGACGCCTCCCAACGTGATCGTTACTCAAGATTTTCAAGAGCATCAATGATGTCGAATAGGTTGTCGGACGAGCCGTCCGCTTGCACGAGCGAACGCAATTGTTCAAGCAAGCCGGAGCGACGTTGAAATCTCGCAAGCAGCCCGAGCTTCTCTTCGAAATCCTCCAGCATCGCTTCCGTCCGCCGCAGCGTATCATGCACCGCCTGTCTCGAAACGTGAAACTGTTCGGCGACTTCGCCGAGCGAATAATCGTCCATGTAATAGAGAGCCATGTATTGCCGCTGCTTCTCGGTTAAAAGCGGATGATAAAAATCGTACAGATTGCTCATCCGCATCGTCTTTTCCAACATTACGGCATCTCCTCGGGATTGTAAAGTGAAACGCCTTTACACATAAAAACAGTTTAGTACCGACACCGATGTTTGTCAAGGTGGGCTGCAAAAAAATCCCCGCTGCTAAGCGGGGAAGCAATCATCATTCGTCTTGCGGCTCCGCAAACAAGCCGAAGACGAATTTCTCTGGGTCGAACGGCTGCAAATCATCGATGCCTTCACCGAGTCCGACAAGCTTCACGGGAATGTCAAGTTCGTTGCGAATCGCGAAAATGATGCCTCCTTTTGCTGTGCCGTCCATTTTCGTTAAGGCAATGCCGGTCACGTCCGTCACCTCGCCGAACATTTTCGCTTGTTGCAGCGCGTTTTGGCCCGTTGTCGCGTCGAGCGCGAGCAACACTTCATGCGGCGCACCTGGCATTTCCCGCGAGATGACTCGTTTTACTTTTTCGAGCTCTTTCATCAAGTTTACTTTGTTTTGCAAGCGTCCCGCCGTATCGCACAGCAGCACGTCGACGTTCCGAGACCGCGCGGCTTGCAACCCGTCATAAATGACGGCTGCCGGATCGGAGCCTTCTTGGTGTTTGATCACGTCGACACCAACGCGTTCCCCCCACACCGAAAGCTGTTCGATCGCACCGGCGCGAAACGTATCGCCGGCCGCAAGCAAGACGGACTTTCCGTCGCTTTTCAGTTGATGCGCCAATTTGCCGAGCGTCGTCGTTTTGCCGGCACCATTGACGCCGACAACGAGAATGACCGTCAACCCGTTCGTTTGCATGTTCAACGCATTGTCACTCTTGCCGGATTGCAAAAACTCGGCAAGTTTCTCGGATATGACCGACTGCAACTGCTCCGTATCTTTAATATTGCGCGTGCGCGCTTCGTTTTTCAGCTCTTCAACGAGATCCATTACCGTTTCAACGCCGACGTCGGCGGTAATCAAAAGTTCTTCCAATTCTTCGAAGAAATCTTCGTCGACCTTCCGGTAATTTTTTACGAGATCATTCACTCGCGAGGCAAACGAATTTCGCGTCTTAGAAAGCCCGCTTTTAAATTTTTCCGTAGCCGTGTCAGAGGTACCGGTAAATTTTTCCTTTAAATTTTTCAAAAAACTCATTGCGTAAACTCCCGTTCTATCAAGATTCAACCAGTTGTTTCGTTTCTTCCAGGCGGACCGATACGAGATTGGAAATGCCGGATTCTTGCATCGTCACCCCGTACAAGACGTCCGCCTCTTCCATCGTACCCCGACGATGCGTGATCACTACAAATTGCGTATGCTTGCTGAACGTTTTTAAATAGTGGGCGAACCGATCGACGTTCGCATCGTCAAGGGCCGCTTCCACTTCATCCAGCACGCAAAACGGAACGGGTCTTACTTTTAAAATCGCAAAAAGCAACGTAATCGCCGTCAATGCTCGTTCTCCGCCGGACAATAAAGCGAGATGCTGAAGCTTCTTGCCCGGCGGCTGTGCCATGACTTCGACGCCGGTATTCAGCAAATCATCCGGATCGGAAAGGCGCAAATCTGCGCGGCCGCCCCCGAACAACTCGCGAAACACGAGACGAAACTGTTCTTGCACTTGGCTGAACGTATGCTCAAACCGCTTCACCATTTCCTCGTCCATTTCCGAAATGACGGTGAGCAAATTTTGTTTGGCCGCGAGCAAATCGTCCTGCTGTTCTTTCAAAAACGCATACCGTTCTGAAACCCGCTCATATTCCTCAATCGCACCTAAATTGACCGTTCCGAGCTCATCAATCGCCCGCTTGATCAGCTTCACTTGCTTGCGCGCCTGCTCGGGATCTTCCGGCACCGCATACCGTTCTCGCGCCGCCTCAAAACTGAGCTCATATTCTTCGCGAAGCGTGTTCAACAAATGATCCAACTCGACATCGAGCCGATTTTGTTTCACCTCTTGGCCGCGAAGCTGCTCGGAAAGCCGCTTCTGCGCCCGCTTCCGCTCCTTCAACTCCCGCTCCTTGTCCTCGATCGCCAATTGCAGCTCAACCCGCCGCTGCCGCTTCCCGCTGATCTCCTCCATCGTCGCGTCCTTTTTGCTCCGCTGCCGCTCAATGCGCTCGTCCAGTTGCTCTTCGCCGGACGAATGATCGCTCATTTCGCCTTCCAGCTGCCAATATTCCTCTTCCGTTTGCTGGCGCAAACGATCCGTCTCTTCCCGTTCGCTTTCATGCTGAGCGATCGCATTCCGCAAATACCCGACGCGCTGCTCTTGTTCCGCCGCTTGTATTTTCAACTCCGTCATCGCCGACTGCGCATCTTCCTTCGACGATTGCTGCCGCTGCAGCACTTCCGTCACCGTTTCGATCTCGCCTTCCAACTGCTTTTCGCGACCGCCGAGTTGCTCGGCCTCCGCCTCCAATTTCCCGAGACGATCGGCGATTTCCGCCATCTCCTCGTCATAGCTAGCTTTCTCGCGATCGTACAGCGTCAACCGGTCGTCCGCATTTTTCGCTTCGACCTCGATCTCGCGCCGTTCGCCGTCTTTCTTTTGCTCTTCAAGGCGGAGCGCTTCCCCTTGTTCGCGCAGCGTTTCAAGCCGGCCGGAAGCTTCCTCGACCTTTCTGCGCAAAGACTCGTACGTTTGCTCGAAACGGAGCGACTCCTTCTCGGCGCGCCGCAGCGCTTTCACCGTTTGCTCCAATTCGCGCTGCCGCCCGAGCAGCGAATGGTTTTGCGCCTTTCGGCTGCCGCCCGACATCGAACCGCCGGGATTGACGACATCACCGTCAAGCGTCACGACGCGTACACGATGGCGCAACAGCCGCGCCAATTCGTTAGCGCCGCGCAAATCTTTCGCAACGACGATGTTGCCGAGCAAATGGTCGACGACAGTTTGGTAACGCTCGTCATGGACGACCAGTTCGGAAGCTGCGGCCACGAAAGCTTCATGCGCCGCGACCGCCTGGCGGTCGGCCGCCGTCAACTGACGCGGGCGAATGACCGACATCGGCAAAAACGTCGCACGGCCGCGGCCGCTCCGCTTCAAATGCGCAATCGCCTCGCGCGCATGCTTTTCGCTTTCGACGACGACATGTTGCATCGCCCCGCCGAGCGCCGTCTCGACCGCCGTTTCATACGCCCTCTCGACCTGGATCAGTTCTGCGACCGCCCCTTCAATTCCTTCGAGCCGCCGCTTCGCTTTCAACACTTCTTTCACCCCGTGAAAGAAGCCGGAATAATCGTCCTGCATCGCTTCAAGCATTTCTTTTCGCGATTTCTTCTGCTGCCACTCGCGCTGCGCGCGCTTCCATTCATTCTCCGCTTCCACGAGCTTTCCGCGGTCCGCTTCCAGCTGCTCTTTCGTCTTGACGTATTCGATCCGCGACCGCTCCAGCTCCGCGCGCTGCTCCTCCAACTCCGCAAGCAGCAGCCGCTTGCGCTCGCGAATCGCTTCCCGCATCGCTATGTACTTTTCGTGATCGTCGTCGAGCCGCCGGCTCTTCTTGAGAAGCTGCTCGCGCTGTTCTTCGAGATAGCGCATTTCGTTGCGCTTGCCGGCGCGTTCGTTCAACACCTCGATATATTCCGATTTCAGCCGCTCCAGCTCCGACTCCGCATCTGCTTCGTGTGCATCGAACTGCTCCGCTTCCTTCCGAAGCGAGTCTTTGATCTCTCGCAAGCGCTCCTCCGCTTCGGCGAACTCTTCTTTTTTCGCGGCAATCTCCCGATCTTTTTTTTCAAGCCGTTCCTTCGCGTCATCGATTCGCTGCTTCAGCAATGCCCGATTTTGCGTCGCATTTTTGCGGCGCTCCTTGAGCACTTCCTTTTGCCCTTCGAGTTTTTCAAGCTCCTCACTGTCGGTCAACAACGCTTCTTGCAGCTGTTCAATGACTTCGTCGAGCGTTTTCATCTCGCTGCGCTGTTTCTCGACCTCCGCATCTTCGCTTTGAATTTCCGCAGACATCGCAATATCTTCGGTTTCGAGCGATTTTACCGATGCGGAAACTTCTTCCCACCGCCGGTGACGATCTTCAATTTCGTGGACGATCAACGCCACCTCGGTTTCCTCGAGTTCTTGCTTTTTCTGCAAATAGTCTTTGGCGACCGAAGCCTGCAATTTTAACGGTTCGACTTGATTTCCAAGCTCGTGAAGAATGTCGTCGACGCGTGCGAGATTGTCTTGCGTATCCGCCAGCTTTTTCTCCGCTTTTTGTTTGCGCGTCTTGTATTTCAATACTCCGGCCGCTTCTTCGAAAATTTTACGTTTTTCTTCCGATTTGCTGTTCAAGATTTCATCGATCTTCCCTTGCCCGATGACGGAATAAGCTTCGCGTCCGAGCCCGGAGTCCATGAACAAATCGACAATGTCTTTCAGCCGGCAAGGCTGTTTATTCATCAAGTATTCACTGTCCCCGGAACGATAGACCCGGCGTGTGACACTGATCTCGTTGTAATCAAGCGGCAAATAGTGATCTTCATTGTCAAGCGTGAGCGTCACTTCGGCGACGTTCAACGGTTTTTTCGCGTCACTGCCGCCGAAAATGATGTCTTCCATTTTACCGCCGCGCAGCGATTTCGCCGATTGCTCGCCAAGCACCCAGCGGACCGCGTCGCTAATGTTGCTTTTCCCGCTTCCGTTCGGGCCGACGACCGCCGTCACACCCGGAACGAACTCGATGTTCACCCGGTGGGCAAACGATTTGAAGCCGACCAAATCCAACTGTTTCAGCAACATTTCATACCCTCCCCCCTTCTTGGTTTATCGGCCGATGGGCGGCCAGCCTTCACATGCAGGCAAAACATGTTACAATAAGTGCAAAGAATGAGAAAAAAACGAGGGATCAAACGATGAATTTATCCGAAAAAAATGAAGAAAACATCCAAGCGATGATCAACGGGTTAAAGGAAAAACTTCAGCTCGTCAATCAAGACGTTTTGCAAGCCGACAAATACGATGTCGAGCAATATGAACCGTTGAAAGACGTTTATGAATGGGTAATGAGCAAGCCGAACTTAACCGTGAGCGAAAAAGAAGCGATCCTCTCGGAACTCGGCCAATTGCGTTCCAAGTGAGCGATACATGAATCCCCCCTGGTGACAGGGGGGTCATTTCGCAGCTTTTAATTTACCCATGCCCTTCTCGGCGGCTTGCTGTTCCGCTTCTTTCTTCGAGCGTCCGCATCCGATGCCGACCGGTTCCGAGGCGACGGTGACACGGGCGACGAATTCCCGGTTATGCGCCGGGCCTTTTTCTTGAATGATTTCGTATTGAATCTCCCCGAGGTTGTTGCGCTGCACGTATTCCTGAAGCTGGCTTTTGTGATCCATCACATGCGAAAAAGCACCTGCGTCGATTTTCGGATAAATGTACTTCCTTAGAAAAACGACGACTTGATCGAGCCCGTTGTCCAAATACAAAGCGCCGATGAACGCTTCGAAAACATCCGCCAGCAATGCCGGCCGTTCCCGCCCTCCTGTCACTTCTTCCCCTTTTCCGAGCAAGATGAAATGCCCGAAACCGAGGTCGCTTGCAAAAGAGACGAGCGAAGGCTCGCAAACAATCGCGGCTCTTAACTTCGTCAATTCCCCCTCAGTCATGTGCGGGTATTTCTCGAACAAATAACGCGAGACCGTGAGCTCGAGTACGGCATCCCCCAAAAACTCGAGGCGCTCGTTATCCTCAAACGGCCTGCGGCGATGCTCATTCACATAGGATGAATGGGTAAAGGCTTGCTTCAACAACGCGGGTTCACGGAAACGGATTCCGTAGTTTTCTGTAAATGCTTCGAACTGAAACGATTTTTGAGTTTTGTTCATGGCACGGCCTCCGATACTTCCGATAAAAATAGAACGAATGGTCACAGACGAAAAGAAAAATGAGATAAAGATCCCGTAAAATCAGGTTACGGGATCTTTTCTTTATTGGCGACCTTTTATGTACTCAATCACGTCACCAACGGTTGTAATTTTTTCCGCATCTTCATCGGAAATTTCCATATCGAATTCGTCTTCCAATTCCATGACGAGTTCCACTACGTCAAGAGAATCGGCATCAAGGTCGTCTTTGAAAGAAGCTTCCGGTTTAATTTTATCCTCGTCGACGTCCAATCGGTCCGCGACGATTTTTTGCACGCGCTTTAAGAGATCCTCGCTCATTGGTCTTCACCTCCCTCTCAATAAAATACCAAAAGTTTGTCCGAGAAGCAAAGCGAATTTATTGCATCACCATGCCGCCGTCGACACAAATCGTCTGGCCGGTGACGTATCCGCTCTCATCCGACGCAAGAAAACGGACGATCGCCGCAACGTCATCCGGCTGACCCAGCCGTGCGAGCGGAATTTGCTTCAACATTTCTTCCTTCATCGCTTCGTCCAGTTCATCGGTCATGTCGGTCGAAATAAAGCCGGGAGCGACCGCGTTGACCGTGATGTTTCGCGCGGCCAGCTCGCGGGCGCTGCTTTTCGTCAACCCGATGATGCCCGCTTTCGCAGCCGCATAGTTCGCTTGTCCGGCATTGCCGATGATCCCAATCACGGACGCGATGTTGACAATCCGGCCGGATCGCTGCTTCATCATTTGCCTCGTCACCGCTTTCGTGCAATGAAAGACACCTTTCAAATTCGTATTCATCACGGCGTCCCAATCGTTTTCTTTCATTCGCATCATTAGCGTGTCGCGGGTAATCCCGGCGTTATTGACGAGAATGTCAAGCGACCCGTACGCATCGGTTACTTGTTTCACCATCGCCTTCACCGCATCGGCATCGGAAACATCCGCTTGGATCGCCATCGCTTTGACACCGAACGTTTCCGCTTCTTGCACGACTTGTTCGGCTTTTTCGCGGTTTCCGGCATAGTTCACCGCAACGTTCGCCCCCGCTTTCGCGAGCGACAGCGCGATCGAACGCCCGATCCCGCGCGAAGCGCCGGTGACGAGCGCCGTTTTCCCTTCAAGCATTAAGCATTCTCCTTCCATTTTGCCAACGCCTTCTCAAGACTTTCTGGATCGTTCACCGGATAAGCTTGAGCGCGGCGATTCACTCGTTTCACGAGTCCGCACAACACATTGCCCGGACCGATTTCGAAAAACGTGTCGACACCTAAATCAAGCAATTTGCGCACCGTTTCTTCCCAACGGACCGGTGAATACATTTGTGCGAGCAAGTTATCGTAAATCATCCCCGCATCCTTCATCTCATCTGCCGTCACGTTCGCGATCACCGGCGTTTCGGCGTTGCGAATTTCAATTTCGTCAAGCACTTGCTTAAACTTGTCAGCTGCCGGTTTCATGAGCCGCGAGTGAAACGGTCCGCTCACATTCAACGGCAATACTCGTTTTGCGCCGGCCGCGGACGCTTTATCACCGGCGATCCGCACCCCTTCGGCCGTTCCGGAAATGACGATTTGTCCAGGCGCGTTCAAGTTGGCCAAGTCGACCGATTCACCTTCGGCGGTCACGCTATCGGCAATCTCCCGCAGCACAGCGTCTTCGAGACCGAGAATGGCGGCCATCGCTCCTTCGCCGGCAGGCACCGCCTCTTCCATATAAAGCCCGCGATGCCGTACGGCATATACGGCGTCCTCAAAGGACAGCGCTCCCGCAGCAACAAGGGCGCTGTATTCACCGAGACTATGTCCGGCCGTATAATCAGCTTCAATACCTGTTTCGCGAAAAACCTCCCATGCCGCGAGGCTCGCTGTCAAGATGGCCGGCTGTGTGTTCTCGGTCAATTTTAATTCCGTTTCCGGACCTTCGAAAATGACTTTCGAAAGCGGAAACCCGAGACGTTCGTCCGCTCGCCGGAAAATGCTGCCGGCTTGTTCGTTTTGGTCTTTAAAGGCTGCTCCCATGCCAACGGACTGTGATCCTTGACCCGGGAACAAAAAAGCGATTTTACTCATTCGTTTCCCCCTCTTTCTTTTGCACCGTTTCGGCAATTTTTGCGGTCACATCGCGCGAGACGATTTCCCTCGCCTGACGAATCGCATTGAAGATCGCCCGTCCGTCCGACGATCCATGTGCTTTCACGACCGGCGCGGCTAGCCCGAACAACCCGGCCCCGCCGTACTCGGAATAATCCATCGTGTTTTTCAAGCCTTTCAATCCCGGTTTCAACACGGCGGCCGCCACCTTGCGTATCGTCGTACGCGTCAGTTCCCGCTTTAGCAATGACATGACCGTCATCGCCGTGCCTTCGATCGATTTCAGCACGAGATTGCCGGAAAAACCGTCGCATACAACGACATCCGCTGCGCCTTCCATCAACCCGCGCGCTTCAACGTTTCCGACGAAATTCACCGGAGCTTGTTCCAGCAGCGAGAAAGCTTCCTGGCTTAGCCGGTTGCCTTTGCCTTCCTCGGTGCCGATATTCAACAACCCGACGCGGGGACGCTGAATACCGCGCACCTTCTCGACGTAAATCGATCCCATTAACGCATAATGATACAGATGTTCCGCTTTCGCATCCGCATTGGCACCGACGTCAATTAACAAAAACCCTTTGCCGTCCGTCGTTGGCAGCGTCGGCGCCAATCCGGGACGGCTGATGCCTTTCATGCGTCCGACGAGAAACAAACCCGCCGCGACGAGAGCGCCGGTGTTTCCCGCGGATATGCAAGCATCCGCTTTTTTTTGCGACACTTCGCGAGCGGCGATGACCATCGAAGCGTCTTTTTTCGCGCGCACCGCCTTGACCGGACTGTCGTTCGGTCCAATCACTTCATTCGTATGTATGATTTCTGCTCGGGACGTCGCCGACAAATACGGGCGGATTTGGTTTTCATCCCCGATCAAAGCGATTTCCAAATCGCCGAACGTCGCGAGTGCTTGCTCGGCTCCGGATACAATTGCTTTCGGCGCGTGGTCACCACCCATAGCATCTACGGCAATTCTCATGGTTGAGTTCCTTCCTTCTGTTTGCTTGTTGACCGATACATCGTGAATGTTCCGGAAAAAACCTGTTCTTGATCCACATAACTGTCGACGGCAACGACGGTGAAATGTTTTTCATGTTTATCGATCCGCGCTTTCGCAACGACGCGTTCCCCTTGCTTGACTTGCCGGTTGAAGCGGATGTCCGCTTTTGCCGTCAACGCCAGCTCGTCATTAATGATCGCGACGGCAAGCGAATTCGCCTGAGCAAACAAGTGGTGGCCGCGGACGATTTTCGTCCTTGAAAAAACATGTTCCGGACCGATGTCCAAAATCGAAATCGCGCTTTCGTCAAGCTGCAGATCGACGATTTCGCCGATCACTTCTTCCAACGGAAGAGCTTTCACCTCATCGAGCTGCCTTTGCGCCACCGCTTTAATTCGCTGCCTCACTTCCGGAATCGACAATTCCATCCGATCGAGCCGAATCGTCTGGACGCTCACTTGAAACTTGCGGGCCAACTCCTCGTCGGTAATAAACGGAAAATCCGCGATTTCGCTTTTCAACAGCTTTTGCCGTTCTTTCTTTCCTTGCTTCATGCTTCACCACCTAATTTGCAACGCCTATTCGTACCGAGTTTCATGAACGTTGAACGATGAATGATCAACGATGAAAAACGTTTCCCGCGATCCCGCCGGAACAAGGTCGTTTCGCTATGCTTTCAGTTAGATGCCATCCGGTCTTATGACTAGGTACTAATAGCAGTATAGGACGAATCCCGTATTTCCGCAAGCGATTCCCGACCCGCCTCGGAACTTCGATGCGTTCAGTCGATTTTCTCCAGCTGAAGCGCACCGGAATCTTCAAGATAACGCCGCAGCGAGGCATAATCTTTGTCGGTCCAGAATGCCGGTTGCTCGACGAGCTTAGCAGCGTCTTCGCGCGCTGCCTTCAACGTGCGGTAATCGTGATTCAAGTCAGCCAGCTTAAACGCCGGCAATCCGCTTTGCGCGCTGCCGAAAAAATCACCAGCACCTCGCAATTTCAAATCTTCTTCGGATAGGCGGAATCCGTCGTTCGTTTCCGTCATGATCCGCATTCGTTGTTTGCCGTTTTCTGACTTCGGATCGGCAAGCAAAAGGCAGTACGACTGGGCGTTTCCTCTTCCGACCCTCCCCCGCAATTGGTGCAGTTGGGAAAGTCCGAAACGTTCGGCGTCATAAACAACCATCACCGTCGCATTCGGCACGTCGACGCCGACTTCAACGACGGTCGTAGAAACAAGCACGTGGCAGCGATTGGCGGCAAACGCCTCCATCACCGCTTCTTTTTCATCTGCGGACATCCGGCCGTGCAGCAAGCCGACATTTATCCCGGTTCCAGAGAATTCGTTCGCAATTTGTGCGTGCACATCAATCGCATTTTGCACGTCCAGTTTATCCGACTCTTCGATGAGCGGACAAATCACGTACGCTTGATGGTCGTGAGCAATTTCCCGTTTGACAAAACGAAGAACGCGCGAAAACATTTCCGGTTTCGCCCAATACGTTTCGATCGGTTGCCGGCCGGCCGGCATTTGATCGATCGTCGAGACGTCCATGTCGCCATACAGCGACAACGCGAGCGTGCGCGGAATCGGAGTCGCCGTCATGTATAAAACATCTGGAGAGTGACCTTTCGACGTTAAATGCCTTCTTTGCATCACACCGAACCGATGTTGCTCGTCGGTTATTGCAAGTCCGAGCCTATGAAAGCGGACCTCGTTTTGAATAAGCGCATGCGTACCGATAACGACATCGATCTCCCCGCTTTCGAGAGCGCGCATCATCGTTTTCCGAACGTTTCCTTTCACCGAGCTCGTTAAGACGGCAACACGAACGCCTTGTGGAGTGAGCAAATCATGAAGCGAAGCCGCATGTTGTTCCGCTAAAATTTCGGTCGGCACCATGAGCGCCCCTTGAAAGCCGGCACGGACGGCGGCATACAAAGCGATGGCGGCGACCACCGTTTTTCCGGAACCGACATCCCCTTGCAGCAAACGATTCATTCGTTGATTTCGACACATATCTTGTAAAATTTCTTGCGTTACCCGCTGCTGGGCATCCGTGAGCGAAAAAGGCAGCCCTGCGGCAAACCGGCGGACGTCCTCCTCTTTAAATCGCATCGCGACCCCGCCGCTGCGCTCGCGCCGGATTTTTTTAAACATCTGCATTTTCAATTGGAACAGCAGCAATTCTTCGTAAACGAGCCGTCGTCGCGCAAGCCTGATTTCCTTATGGTTTTTCGGAAAGTGCATCGCTCGGACCGCTTCCGCCCGTGCGGCCAACCGATACGTTTTCAGCAAAGAATCAGGCAGCACCTCGGGAATCGCTCGTCCGTATTGTCTCCAAGCGGCGGCGATGATCTTTCGCAGCTGTTTCACCGTCACGTTCGCTTTCACCGAATATACCGGAGCGATCGCGTCCCCGGTACGCCGTCCTTTTTTCCATTCCGCTGCCGTAATCGTTTTCCGGTGCAAGTCCCATTTACCGGTCACGGTAATTTCGTCGCCGACGTTCAGCTGTTTTTTTGCGAACGGTTGATTGAACCAGACCGCTTTCACCAAATAACGGTCGACGAGCAATCGCACCGTCAAACGCGACTTTTTGCGGCCATAAAACGAGAGAGAAGGTTCGCCGTGAACCTTCCCGATAATTGTCGTCTTTTCATTGTGGGCGACTTGGCTCAAATCTTTGATTTCGTAATGGTCATAGCGAAACGGGAAGTAAAACAACAAATCCTCGACCGTATGCACCCCGAGTTCCGCCAGAGTTTTCGCCCTTTCCGGACCGATGCCGTTCATCTCCGACACCGGCATCGTCAAGTCCTGCGCCGTCATTTCCGGTGCAGCGGCATGCCGAAAATGCGCCGCTCAAGCTCCCGTCCCGTCGGCGTCGCTGCAAGACCTCCCTGTGCCGTTTCCTTAAGCGCGACCGGCATCATTTGCCCGATCTTGTGCATCGCGTCAATCACCTCATCTGCCGGAATGCGGCTCTTTACCCCGGCAAGCGACATGTCGGCGGCCACGATCGCGTTCGAAGCACCGCCCGCGTTCCGTTTGACGCACGGCACCTCGACGAGTCCGGCCACCGGATCACACACGAGGCCGAGCATGTTTTTCAAGGCAATCGCCATCGCATCGGCCGATTGCTGCGGCGTTCCGCCGGCCAGCTCGACGATCGCCGCGGCCGCCATGCCGGACGCCGAACCGACTTCCGCCTGGCAGCCGCCGCCGGCTCCGGAAATCGAAGCGTTGTTCGCGATGACGTAGCCGAACGCCCCCGCCGTGAACAAATAGCGAACCATTTGTTCACGGGTCGGCTTCAGCTTATCCTTCAAGGCAAACAACGTGCCCGGCACAACGCCTGCCGAACCGGCGGTCGGCGTCGCGCAAATCGTCCCCATCGCTGCGTTCACTTCGTTCGTCGCCATCGCTTTGCTCACGGCGTCGAGCAAAAGCGGTCCGGCAAGGGTATCGCCTTTTTCAATGTACTTTTGAACGAGTACCGCATCCCCGCCAGTGAGCCCGGAGCGGGATTTCACCCCTTCCGTCACACCTCTTTCCACCGCTTTTTCCATCACTTCGAGATTTCTCTCCATTTGCGCGAATAGGTCCTCGCGGCTTTTCCCGCCTTCTTCCATTTCCATTTCGATCATTATTTCCGATATCTTTTTATTTTCTTGTTCGGCCATTTCCACGAGTTCGGCTATATTGCGAAACATCGTCTTCCCTCCTTCACGATCGTCAATTCTCAAGCTTCGACGCGTTCAACACGTTCGGAAGCGTCATCAATTCCGCTAAAACCCCGTCGCTTATGTTTTGATCGACTTCTATGACCATCAACGCCTGTTTTCCTTTTTCCTTGCGGGAGACTTCCATGTGGCCGATGTTGATTTCATGCTTGGCAAGCAAATTGGCCACTGCGGCAATGACGCCGAACCGATCGTTATGCACGACGAACACGGCTGGATAATTCCCGCTTAACCGCAACTCAAATCCGTTCAATTCGGTAATCTCGATTTTGCCGCCCCCGATCGAGATTCCGACGACTTCCAGTTGTTCGTTGTCGTCGCCAAGGCGGAGCCGGGCCGTATTCGGATGGTCGGCGTTTGCATCTTCCGGTGTAATTTTCACCTTCATGCCTAATTTCTCGGCTGCCGACAATGCTTCGACAATGCGCGTATCGTCGGTTTCGTATCCAAGCAGTCCGCCGACGAGCGCAACATCGGTTCCGTGCCCTTTGTACGTGTTCGCGAACGACCCGTACAACGAAATCTCCACCCAATCTGGTTGTTTTCCAAACAACGTGCGCGCCACTTTGCCGATTCGCGCAGCGCCGGCCGTGTGAGAACTTGACGGCCCGATCATGACCGGACCGATAATGTCGAACACGCTTCTGTATTTCATCGTATTTCCCCCTTTCGTTCTAGTTACTCAACTGAAACAATATACGAATAAACGGGCTGGCCGCCGTTTTGAATTTCGACGTCGACCTCAAACTCGTCTTCCGCAAACGACGCCAGTCGTTCGGCATCTATTTCGCCCGCGTTCGCCCCGAAAAAGATCGTCACCAGTTCCGCATTGTCCGTTACCATTTGCCGAAGCAACGCTTTCGCGGCATCTTCTTCCTGCCGTTCGACGGCAACGATTTCTCCGCCGCAAATGGCGAGATAATCACCGCGTTTAATGGAAAAACCGTCCTTTATCGCATCGCGAACAGCATGCGTGACTTGTCCCGATTTCACTCGTTGCACGGCGTCTTCCATCGTCGCTTTGTTCGTTTCCGCATCCGCTTCGGGATGAAAAGCAATTAACGCGGCAATTCCTTCAGGAATCGATTTCGTTTCCACAACCGTTACAAACGCATCCGCCATCTCTGCCGCCTGCCGTGCCGCCAACAATACGTTGCCGTTGTTCGGCAGCACAAAAACGTGCTTGGCGCCTGTTGCGCGAATCGCTTCCACCATGGCTTCCGTGCTCGGATTCATCGATTGCCCGCCTTCAATCACTTTCACAACGCCCATGCTTTCGAACAACGCGCGCAACCCTTCTCCCGATGCAACGGTGACAAATCCATACGGCTCTTCTTTTTTCGTATTCGCTTCTTGACGCGTGTCGCCCGTACCTTTTACAATGTCTCGATGCTGTTCCCGCATATTTTCAATCTTGATTCGAAGCAGTTCCCCGTACGTTTGTCCCTTCGTCAACACTTCTCCAGGTTTTTCCGTATGGATGTGCACTTTCACCCATTCCGGGTCGGCAGCGACAAGCAAAGAGTCACCGTGTTTCTCCAATTCGCTGCGAAACGTTGCTTCATCGAAAGCATCGCCGTGTTTCAATCCAACCGTAAACTCGGTGCAATACCCGTATTCAATCGCGTCCGTCTCGAATCGAACTTGCGCCTTCTTGTGATGGACCGCCTTGATCATCTCGTTCATCGATGGACCTTCGTCGCTCGCGGCCGGCACGTTCCCCGTCAATCCTTCGACGAATCCCTCGTAAATCGCGACGAGTCCTTGTCCGCCGGAATCGACTACCCCGACTTCTTTTAACACAGGCAGTTGTTCCGGTGTCTTCTTTAACGCCGCTTTCGCCTCACGGACGACTTCTTCGAGCAGTTTGACGACATCGTGATTGTTGGCGGCAGATTGAACCGCCCGTCTCGCGCTTTCCTTCGCGACTGTCAAAATCGTCCCTTCCACCGGTTTAATAACCGCCTTGTAAGCAGCATCAACACCGGCTTGCAACGCATCGGCGATTTCTGTTGCCGACAGCTCAGCGTTCCCGGCGACGCTTTTCGCGAACCCGCGGAACAATTGCGACAAAATCACGCCCGAATTACCGCGAGCGCCCATCAACATTCCTTTTGAAAGCGCTTGCGCGCATTCGTTCGCTTTCCCCGAAGAAACACGTTCAAGCTCCGCGACCCCCGACGACATCGTTAAATTCATGTTCGTGCCCGTATCCCCGTCGGGAACGGGAAACACGTTCAATGCGTCTATCGATTCCGCTTGAGAAGATAGATGCGCCGCACCTCCCTTGACCATTTTTATAAATTGAGATCCATCCATCTTGTTCATCAGGCACAACTTCCTCCTTCGCATTCGGCCAGAAACCGCCTGCGGCATTAACGATCGGCGATTCGAACACCTTGCACGTAGATATTGACAGAATCTACCGAAAGACCGAGCATTTGGTCGAGCGTATATTTCACTTTCGTCTGCACATTGTGCGCCACCTCGGAAATTTTCGTTCCGTAGCTGACGATGATGTACATGTCGATATGAACTTGATCTTCTTCTTGACGAACGACGACACCGCGGCTGAAATTTTCCTTCCGCAGCAATTCACTCAATCCGTCTTTCAATTGTTTTTGGGATGCCATGCCGACAATACCGTAACAATCCAGCGCAGCCCCGCCGGCGATCGCCGCGAGCACTTCAGTGGAAACGTCAATGGCTCCATAGTTCGTCTTCATTTCAATCGACATCGCAATCGCTCCTTTGTGCGTACAGTCATAATCATTTTACAATACTTTGCCTTACCGCCACAACCGATGCTGTTTCTTGACAAAGGGGGGCACGACGGTTTTTTTACTTGGCGAATCCTTGAAATCAGGCGAAGAAGATGCTAACATGATAACGTTGCATAAATGCAGACTGGAGGGAATCACATGAGCAGAAAATGTGTCGTGACGGGGAAACAAACACGTCATGGAAATAAACGTTCTCATGCCTTGAATACGGCGAAGCGCACGTGGAAAGCAAACGTGCAGAAGGTTCGCATCATGGTCAACGGAAAACCGAAACGGGTTTACGTGTCGACGAGAGCGCTGAAATCCGGCAAAGTGGAACGCGTATAACCGCATTATGGAATGCGACAAAAAAAGCACCGGTCGGGGTGCTTTTTTTGTTTAATCCTTTTTGACGCTTCCCATGATCGCCCTGATAAATCCACCAAGGAACTTTGGAAGCTTGATCGTATAAAATTTCATACTCTTCCTCCTTCGTCATTCATGAAGCAGTGCCGATTCCGAGCATCTCTCTCATTCATGATGAAGATTTATTATCAGCCTATTCATGGGATGCGGAATAAGTACCTACACATGATGAAATGAGCACATCTATGAATGATCGCGGCTTCTTATTACCATAGCTATGCCGCTGGAAAAGGAATAAGTACCTGTTTTTTCAACGAGTTCGTTGCTCACGGTAAGCATCGCATCCAAATCGATGTCTGCTTTCGTAAGCGGATACTTGAAGCCTCGCAACGTTAACCCTTTGATAGATTCACCGAGCGAAAAAAAGGAAACATAAGGATACGTTTCGTCTCGTTCAATGACATGTTCGCCGGGCATTTTGCATACGAGCTCGTTTTGCCGATCAATGACGGAAGCCTCAACGCCGGCAACAGCTGTTTTTTTCAACAGCAGCTGATTGACCCATTGATGATCAAGCCTGCCTCCGGTCGCCCCGTAAATTTCGAGCCTCTCGGGCTTTTGCCTGACTGCCCAGTCGACAGCGATATGCAAATCGGTCTTCGCCTTTCGCGAAGGAAAGACTTCCTTGCCGTGTTTCGGAGTGATTCTCTCCCTCTCCGCTGAAGTAATAGAATCAAAATCACCGAAAGCGTAATCAGGCTGAATGCCCCGGCTGGCAAGCTCGACAGCTCCCCGATCGACACCGATCCATAGGCCGTCGTTTTTCCGAAACGCTGTTTCCGGAATGAGCGAAGAAGGACCGCCTGCAACAATACGTATCACCATCCTCAGCTCTCACTCGCTTGAAACAGTTTCGGCGCGCCGAAATAGAGCAAAATCAATACAACCGCCGACAAAAGGAATGAAGGAATCATGTAGCCGAGATTGTAGACGAGAGAGTAGACGACGACCGGTGTTCCTTCCGGCGCATACGATCCCCACCAAACGATACCCGAAACAAAATGGGCCGCAAACCGCAAGCCGCTGCCGAGAAGAGTTCCGAGAAACAGGCGTGCCCCGTTCAGCAAGCGTGCGTCCCCTGCTTTCAGACGAAACACCCCGGCAATCCCGACCAACAAAAAGGCGAGCGGATAGTCTACTAAAATGGAAACCGGATGCACCAAATAAGGGTTCAACAAAAAATTGACAATACCGAAAATCAATCCCGTAACTAAGCCAGCTTCGACGCCTCTCCGAAACGCCATCAACAAGATCGGCACCATTTCCAAGGAAATCGACCCGCCGTATGCCCACGGCGCATCAAATTTCACATAACTGAGAACCACCGCGAGCGCCACCATGACCGCCGTTTCCGTAATCAAACGTGTCCGTTTCAAATTCATTCGAAAAACAACCTCCTTCAATAGTCAATAAACGAGTGCGGAGCAGTTTGCATAAAAAAAACAGTTCCACGCACGCAAAGGGGAACTGTCTTCACCGACAATTAACCACAATCCCTACGCAGGCATGATCCATACTCAGGTTTCAAGGGTCGGAAGACTACTTCCCTCTCAGCTCCTCAATCGGAACTCCCCCTGTGGAAGAACGATTCAATTGTATTGAAGTCACTTAGTCGCCGCGAATCGCACGAATCGCCGCGGCACGGTCTTTCTTGTTGAAAATCGCCGAACCGGCCACGAGCACGTCAGCGCCGGCCTCGATGCACGACGAAGCATTTTCTGCAGTAATCCCGCCGTCCAATTCAATTTCAATCGGTCGATTTTCTTGTTTTAGTTTATCAGAAAGTGAACGAATTTTCGATAAAACGCCTTCGATAAAAGATTGACCGCCGAATCCCGGATTTACGGTCATTAACAACACAAGATCGACATCGTCGATGATATGGCGGATGGTCTCGAGCGGCGTTGCCGGGTTCAACACAACGCCGGCCTTCGCCCCGTGGTTTTTAATCGCATGAACGGTCCGGTGCAAATGCGGACACGTTTCCACGTGCACCGAAACGATATCCGCTCCCGACTTCACGAAATCTTCAATGTAACGATCCGGCTGCTCAATCATTAAGTGGACGTCAAGCGTGAGCTCTGTCAGCGGTCGAATCGCCGAGACGACTTGCGGTCCCATCGTAAGGTTCGGCACGAAATGTCCATCCATCACGTCAATATGAATGTAATCGGCTCCTCCTTGTTCAACGTCGCGAATTTCATCTCCGAGTTTCGCAAAATCAGCAGCCAAGATTGACGGCGCAACTTTCATGGGTCAGTACCTCCGTTTTTGTCCTTGAATTTCTTCATAAAATTGTTTGTAATGCTCATGGCGATATGCCGGGATTTCCTTATTGGCGACCGCTTCTTTCACTGCGCATTTCGGCTCCGCCAAATGCGTGCAGCCGCGAAATTTGCATTCGGCCGCCAACGCACGCATTTCTGGAAAGCAATACGACAAGTCCTTCGCTTCGAGATCGCGGAAATCGAGCGAACTGAATCCCGGCGTGTCAGCGACGTAACCGCTCCCGATAGGGAGCAGCCGAATCCGCCGTGTCGTATGTTTTCCTCTTCCGAGCGCTTCGGAAATCGCACCTGTCTTCAATTCGAACCGCGGATCGAGTGCATTAAGCAATGACGATTTTCCGACACCCGATTGGCCGGCGAAAACGGACGTTTTCCCGTCCAAAAGCCGTGTGAGCGTTTCAAAGTTTCGTTGATCAGCAGCAGAAGTAAACAATACCTCGTAACCGATCTTGCGATAATCGGCGGCAAAACGCTCCATTTCTTTACGAATGGCGTCGTCCGCCAAATCCGTTTTCGAAAAACAAATGATCGGCAAAATATCGTCCGCTTCCAGCCTGACGAGAAAACGGTCAAGCAAGAGCGGTTGAAAGTCCGGTTCCACCGCCGAAAAGACGAGGATCCCTTGGTCCAAATTGGCCAATGGGGGTCGCAGCATTTCGTTCTTACGCGGTTTGATCTCGAGAACGTAACCTTCTTTGAAATCGACGATGTCCCCGACAAGCGGGGTCACTTTTTTTTGCCGAAAGTTTCCCCTTCCCCGGCAACGGTAAATCTCGCCGTCGTGCTCGA
The DNA here is from genome assembly GCA_035700025.1 of Bacillales bacterium. Taxonomy (NCBI): domain Bacteria; kingdom Bacillati; phylum Bacillota; class Bacilli; order Caryophanales; species Caryophanales bacterium. Next base: position 28,577 of record DASSOY010000073.1, read on the forward strand.
TATCGTAATATCCACTTAGCGATTGGATGATTTTTCCTTCAGGCATTGTCGTTAGTTGTCACTCGTTTCCTTCGTGATTTGATCGTAGCTTTTTTTTATCGTTTGATGCAACTTTCCGTTTTCATATACCCAAATGGTGATACTGCCGTCCGGATTTACGGTCATCGTCAATTCATACGTTTTCGTATCCTTCAACTTTTCCTCGACGAAAACGGCCTTGTCATGATTGGCATCGCTGTACACGATTTTCACGTCGATCGGCTTGCCTTGATCCGGACCTTCCACCGTAATCGGCTGCTTGAAAGTGAACGGCTCTTCCGGATCTGGTTTCGGTCCTTTCGAAACCGTAAACTCAACCTCGTCACCTTTCGTCAATTCCGTTCCCGGCTCTGGAGATTGCGTCAACACAGTCCCTTCCGGAACGGTGTCACTGTATTCGCTGCCTTGAAAATTCGGGACAAGCGACTGTTCCATGATCGCGTTCTCCGCTTCTTCGCGGGTCATACCGCTCAAATCGGGAACGCCCACCGGCTGGGGCCCTTTGCTGTAAAAAAGGACAAGTTTCGTATTTTCCGGAACGACCGTCGTTCCAGCGTCCGGCTCCTGATCGAACACTTCCCCTTTCGCATAATGGGAATCGTACACCCCGCGAAAATCAACGTTTCGAAACCGTTCTCCAGAGACGAGCAGTTCCACCGTGTCTTTATTTTTTCCGATATAATTTTCGAGCACGATTTTCTCTGGACCTTTGCTGACGAACAAGTGAACCGTCCGGCCTTTTTTCAACATCGTTCCCGAAGCCGGATTTTGTTTCGTCACTTCGTCCTTTTCGTATTCGGTGCTGTACACTTTTTCCGTGTCGACCTTCAATTGTTTCTCCTTAATCAATTCGCGCGCTTTCTCAATGTTCATACCGACCACTTTCGGCACCTTAACGTCCTCGACATACAACAAATCCGGAATAATGCCGAGAGCAGCAACAGCTGCACCGCCCAACAGCAATAATCCGAGTATGACGGCAAAGATCGTTTTTTTCGCTTTTCCTTTATACTTCGCAGGCTTATTCCCGTCACCGCCGGATCCTCCCGAATCCATGCTGCCGGTCGACCCGGACCCGCCCGCTCCTGAACCGCTGGCGGAGGCAACGACCGGGGGCATGACTTTCGTCGTTTGCTCGCCGTCATCCGGAACGGAATATTTCGGTTCGTTCAGGCGGTCGGGATCAAGCGCCGTCTTCAAATCTTCCCGCATCGCCTCGACTTTGTCATAACGATGGGCCGGGTCTTTCGCCAACGCCTTCAACACGATGTTTTCAACGCTTTGCGGAATCGCCGGGTTGATTTCCCTCGGATCGGGTATATCTTCCTGAAGGTGCTTCAACGCTACGGAAACGGGTGAAGTGCCGGAAAACGGCAGTTCCCCGGTCAACATTTCAAATAGAACGATGCCGAGCGAATAAATGTCGGATTTCGTGTCTGCGTAAGCCCCCCTAGCCTGTTCCGGCGAAAAATAATGGGCCGAACCGAGCACTGAATTCGTATGAGTAATTGTGGCGGACGATGCGGCAAGGGCGATGCCGAAATCCGTCACTTTCACGTTTCCGCGCAAATCGAGCAAAATATTGTGCGGTTTAATGTCGCGATGAACAATATCATGTTCGTGGGCGTGCTCGATCGCCGAAGTGACTTGATCCATGATCCAGAGCGCTTGTCCGACAGATAACGGCGCTTCGCGCTTAATCAAGTCCTTCAGTGTTTCTCCTTCAACGTATTCCATCACAATGTAGTACACGTTTTCACTGTCGTCGCCGATATCGAAAATGTTGACGACGTTCGCGTGCGACAAAGTTGCAACGGAACGGGCCTCGCGACGAAAGCGGCGAATGAAGTCTTCATCATCGGAAAATTCCGACCGAAGCACTTTCACAGCCACATAACGATCAAGGATCAAATCGCGCGCCTTGTATACAAGCGCCATGCCGCCTCCGCCAATCACCGAGATGAGTTCGTAGCGATCTCCGACTCGCTTGCCGATCATCCAGCATCACCAGCCTTGTCACGCCGTTCTCCTTCTGCGTTCTGGTCTTCCTCATTCGTGCTGCTGCGAACCTTTTCTTCTTGCAATTCGTCCGCCGTTTCAGCGTTGCGAACGAGCGTTAACGTGATGTTGTCGTCACCGCCTGCCGAATTGGCGAGCCGGATGAATTCGTCCGCCTGTGTTTGCAGCGGCTCCCCGCTTGCCAACACTTCGTGAATCGTTTCGTCTGAGACGTGATTCGTCAATCCGTCCGAACATAACATAAGAACGTCGTCCGTTTGCCACTCGAGCACATGGGTTTCGATGTTCACTTCACCTTCGGTTCCGAGCGCTTGCATAAGCACGTTTTTACGAGGATGTGTCTCGGCCTCTTGTGCGGAAATTTGTCCTTGGCGAACGAGTTCATAAACGAGTGAATGATCGTTCGTCACTCTGCGGAGTTCATCGCGGCAAAGCCAATATCCCCTGCTGTCGCCTACGTGGGCGACGACCGCAAAATCGCGCGTACAAACGGCAAGGACGACCGTCGTCCCCATCCCTTTGCACTCGGGATGACTTTCGGCATGAGACATAATTTCTTTGTTCGTCATCGCAACGACACGGCATAGCCAGCCGACCGCATCGTCCGTTGTCTCTAACCGTGTTTCTTCTTTCTCCCACTCGCGGCGAACGACGCTTAACGCCAACGCACTTGCGACATCGCCGGCCTGGTGGCCGCCCATTCCATCGGCGACGACCGCGAGCAAACATCCGTCCCCGCGTTCAAACAGCCCTCCAGAATCTTCGTTATGCGAACGGATCCGGCCGCGATCCGTTTGAAACCCCTTTTCCATCGTTACGATACCCCCTGTTTCTGTAAAGCCGCAATGAAAAATCCGTCCGTCCCCGCTTCATGGGGTAAAATTTGCACCATGCCTTTGTCTTCAGAAAGCCGCAAACGCTCTGGCATTCGTTCGCACAATGTACGATCAAACGTAAAATCCGCGTGGTTTCGCAAAAAGTCGCGGACGACTTGCTCGTTTTCTTTTCTTTCGATCGTGCACGTACTGTAAACCAGCGTCCCGCCTGGCTTTACGAGCGGTGCGACAGACGCGAGAATATCGCCTTGGATGCTGGCGAGCCGCTCGACGTCCTCCGGTCGTTTGCTCCACTTAATGTCCGGCTTGCGGCGAATGACGCCGAATCCAGAACACGGTGCATCAATAAGGATGCGGTCGAACGTTTCGCGGCCGAACGATTCCGCGGCCAACCGGCCGTCCAAGTTCGCAGCGTGGATCGACTTAACCCCGAGACGCGCCGCCAATTGTTCAATTAGTTTGACTTTATGATTATGTATGTCAAGCGCGACAATCTCGCCTTCATCGTTCATGAGCTGCGCGAGATGTGTCGTTTTCCCTCCCGGTGCCGCGCACGTGTCAAGCACTCGCATCCCCGGCTTAACGTCGAGCGCATGCGCGGCAAGCATCGACGCTTCATCTTGAATCGTCAACAAGCCTGCGGCAAAACTTTCCGCCTGCTGAACCGCTCCGCTTTTCACAACGACCGCTTCCGGAGCGAGCGCCCCCTCTTCTACCGTCACACCTTCTTCGCGAAGCGTGCGCATCAACGATTCTCTCGTCGTTCTCAATGTGTTCGTTCGCACGGTCACGTTCGGGAGCTCGTTGTTTGCTTCGCATATGTTCGCGACCGTGTCGCGGTCATAATCATTCATCCACTGTTCCAACAGCCACCGCGGGTGACTCGTCTCGATCGCAAGCCGGTCGAGCGGATCGTGAATCACTGCAAAGTCGACTTCGCCGTTGCGCTGATACGCCCGCAATACGCCGTTGACGAGGCCCGCGATCCCGCGATGACCGCGGCGCTTGGCGATTTCCACCGCTTCGTGAAGCACCGCGCGGTCGGGAACACGGTCAAGCTCCGAGAGTTGATACAACGACAACCGCAGCAAAACGCGCACCCACCTTTCCGGTTCTTTTTTCAAGAACCGGTCCAACATGAAGTCCAACGTGTTTTTTCGCTGCACCGTTCCGTAGACGATCCTCGTCAGCAAAGAAAGATCTTTGGCGTTAAGCCGCCTTTCGCGAGCCGCGGAATGAATAAGCAAATGGCTGTACGCCTGGTTTTTTTCAATTTTCATCAAAAGATCGAGCGCGGTTTCGCGCACGTTGCTTGGCCTCATGTCAAACTCCCATTCTGTCTCCCGGATTCATGCCGGCTCCTTGCAAAAACGCTTCGGCGCGCATTCTTTTTTTCCCTGCTGGCTGCAGTTCTTTTACACGGACGGCGATGTCGTCGCCGCATTTGACGAGAAACGAAGTTTTGTCCACTTCGAGAACCGTTCCCGGCTCCGCCTCGTCCGCTCGTTTTTCTTTCGCGGCGCTCCAAATTTTCATGACTTTCCCATTGTATCGGGTGTAAGCGACCGGCCACGGGTTCAGTCCGCGGATACGATCATACACAGCCGTCCCCGGGGCGTGCCAATCGATTTTTTCATCGTCGCGGGTAAGGTTCGGCGCGAACGTCGCGGCTTCGTCGTTTTGCGGAATCGGATTCAACTCACCCGCCCGCAACGCTTTCAACGTCTCTGCCAACAATTGTTCGCCAGCGCGGCTTAATTTGTCGTGAAGCGTGCCGACCGTGTCGTCCTCCTCGATCGGTACGGTCATTTGCGATAAAAGGTCCCCGGCATCAAGCTTTTCCGCCATATACATGATCGTAACCCCGGTTTCTTTCTTTCCATCGAGAATCGCGCGATGAATCGGTGCTCCTCCGCGGTATTCAGGCAAGAGCGAAGCATGCACATTCACGCAGCCGAAGCGGGGAGCGTCCAGCAGCTTTTTCGGTAAAAGTTGTCCGAAAGCCGCAGTTACGACGATCTCGGGCCGTAACGCGAGCACTTTCTCGACTTCTTCCGGCAGCCGGATTTTTTTCGGCTGCAGCACGGGAATGCCGTGTTTTTCCGCTTCAACTTTCACCGGCGGCGGAGTCAATGCCTTCCTGCGCCCTTTCGGTCGATCCGGCTGGGTAACGACGGCGGCCACCTCATGGCCGTCGGCCACAAGCCTCCGCAAGATCGGCACGGAAAAATCAGGCGTTCCCATAAAAACGATGCGCATCCAATCACTGCCTTTCAAACATTAAAACTATTGTTGACGATCCTTTTCATTTATAATCCCGATTGCAAGACTCACATGAGCAGCTGCGGGGTAAGATCGATCGAAATTTGCAAGTCTTTGTTTTGCGCCGGCTTTCCGTAATGCTCCTGAATTTCCTTTAATGCACGGATCAATTCCGGTTCGCGCTTATATTTTATCACGCACTGGTAGCGATATCTATCTTTGATCCTCGGAATGGCGGCAGTAACTGGCCCGAGAATGATGGCCCGTTCCGTCAGCGCCCCTTTCAAATGAGCGGCGATCTTCTCCGCGATCGCGGCCGTCTTCGTCACATCCGGATCGGAAACCGTGACGAGCGCCAGAAAATAATATGGCGGGTATTTGCGCAGCCGCCGCTGTTCCATTTCTTTCTGGTAAAAAGTCATGTAGTCATGGCGCGAAGCGAGTTCGATACTGTAATGGGAAGGCGTATAGCTTTGAACGACGACTTCGCCCGGAAGTTCATGTCTCCCCGCCCGACCGCTCACTTGTGTCAACAGTTGAAACGTTCGTTCCGCCGAACGGAAATCGGGCAAATGCAGCATCGAATCGGCGGCAAGCACACCGACAAGCGTTACGTTCGGAAAATCGAGGCCTTTCGCGATCATTTGCGTGCCGAGCAAAATATCCGCTTTACGGTCAGCAAACGTTCGCAGCAATTTCTCGTGCATCCCTTTGCGCGAAGTCGTATCGACGTCCATACGGATGACACGCGCCTCAGGCAGCACTTTCGCCAATTCTTCTTCGACCCGCTGTGTACCCGTTCCGAAAAAACGGATGTACGTACTTTCGCACGAGGGACAGGCATCCGGCGGCGATTGCTTATAACCGCAATAATGGCATTTTAACGCGGAGACATTTTTATGATACGTGAGCGAAATGTCGCAATGCGGGCATTCGGGGACGAATCCGCAGTCCCGGCACATGAGGAAGGTCGAAAACCCGCGCCGATTCAACAACAACACACTTTGCTGACCGGCTGCGATCCGCTGTTTTAAGGCGTCAAACAAAAGCGAAGAAAACATCGAACGATTATCGTTGCGAAGCTCTTGCCTCATGTCAACCACCTGAACGGCCGGCAACGCTTTTCGGTTAATGCGTTCTTTCAGCGAAGCGAGCCGGTACACTTTCTTCTCCGCCCGCGCATAAGTTTCCAACGCCGGTGTAGCGCTTCCAAGCACGACCGGGCACCGGTGCGCTTCCCCTCGCCGGATTGCAACATCGCGCGCGTGATATCGCGGAGTTTCTTCTTGTTTGTAGCTTGATTCATGCTCTTCATCGATAATGATAAGGCCGATGTTCGAAAAGGGAGCGAATACCGCTGATCTTGCTCCGACGGCGACGGTCACTTCCCGGCGCTGAATCTTCCGCCATTCGTCGTATTTTTCCCCTTTCGAAAGGCCGCTGTGAAGGACGGCCACTTGCGACCCGAACCGTCCTTTGAACCGGGAAACCATTTGCGGGGTCAAGGCAATTTCCGGCACGAGCACGATCGCTTCGCGGCCGCGCCGCAACACGTCGGCAATCGCCTGCAAGTAAATTTCCGTTTTCCCGCTCCCCGTCACACCGTGCAGCAAAATCGTTTCGTGAACGCCTTTCGATACGGCCGCGGCAATCGGCGCGATCGCCGCCTCCTGCTCTTCCGTCAACCGCAAGGGCTTGGACGGCCGAAACGAGTTTTCCCGATATGGATCCCGGTAAGTCTCCCGGTCCTCTTGCTTAAGCAATCCCTTTTTGACGAGAGCATTCACCGTCGCCCGCGACGTATCGATGGCAACAAGTAGTTCTTTCAACAGAACCGGTTCATCGGATTCGACGAAAAAATCGAGCACCCGTTTTTGCTGAAACGCTCGGTCGGAAAGCGCCTTCCTTTCTTCAATGAGACGATCCTTTTTCACGGCGGGCAGCACGTAACGCTCGGTTTTCTTTCCCATGCCGTCCCGTACGTGATGAACGACTTCGAGCTCACCGGTACGTACATGGCGTTGAATGGCGGGAAGCAAGTCGCCCGCTTCTTTCGCCACGTCGTCCCAAAGCACGCGGCGGCCGCTTGAAAACAAGGTTTGCAACGGCTCGGGCAATTCCGGTTCATTTCCTTCACAGACACGAATTTCTTTTTTATAAGAAGCCTTCAAAGCAGCCGGAAGCATTGCTTGAAAAGCGGAAATGGCAAAACACGCCGTTTGTTCCGCCATCCAAAACCCAAGGTGGATCAATTCTTCGGTCAGCACCGGTTCGACGTCGCGAACATCATTGATCGTTTTTAATTTCCGTTCGGTATCAGGCTTGTCCTTGATGTCCACGACGAAACCTTGGATTTTCCGCGGACCGAAAGGTACCGTCACGCGTGTGCCGACTTGCACCGTTTCGGTAAATCGTTCCGGGATCTCGTAATCGAAAAGACGGTCCGTCGAAGATGCCGGGACGTCGACGACAACACGGGCAATCATTTTGACCTCCGCCTTTTCAACCGTTCGTAAACTTCATCGACGATTCGTTCAGCGACTTCGTCTTTCGACAAGAGCGGCCATTGCGCCGCTTCCCCTTCCCGGCTCACCACCGTCACTTGGTTCGTATCTGTGCGAAATCCTGACCCCTGTTGGCTAATGTCATTGACGACAATGAAATCGAGGTTTTTCTTGCGCAGCTTTTCCGATGCATGCCGCTGCACATCGTTCGTTTCTGCCGCAAAACCGACAAGCACTTGGTCTTTTTTGCGCGCGCCAAGCTCAGCGAGGATGTCTTGCGTCCGTTCCATTTCAACGACCCATTCGCCGCCGCCTTTCTTGAACTTTTCCGAAAACGTCCGTTTCGGCCGATAATCGGCAACCGCCGCCGCTTTAATGACGGCGTCTTGGGCGGCAAAGCGTTCGACCACCTGCTCGTACATTTCAGCGGCGCTCGTCACGCGAACAACTTTGACGCCTGCGGGAGGCGGAAGTTCCGACGGGCCGGATACGAGCGTCACCTCAGCGCCGCGCGCAGCGGCAGCCTTCGCCAATGCGTACCCCATCTTTCCCGAAGAATGATTGGAGAAATACCGGACCGGATCAATCTTTTCTTGCGTCGGACCGGCGGTCACCAGAAACTTTTGGCCTCGGAGCGGTTGATCTTTACCCGCTTCAAAATGGCGCAACACAGCGTCGGCGATAACTTCCGGTTCCGCCAAACGTCCTTTGCCGATCCATCCGCAGGCGAGCAAGCCTTCCCCCGGTTCCAACAGCTTGACGTTCATGCGTCTCAACTGCTCCAAATTGTTCTGAACCGCCGGATGGTTGTACATGTTGACGTTCATGGCCGGAGCAACCCAAACCGGCGCTTTCGTTGCCAAAATCGTCGTCGAGACGACGTCGTCAGCGATGCCGTTCGCCAGTTTGCCGATCACGTTCGCTGTGGCCGGGGCGACGATGACGAGATCGGCACGATCAGCCAAATCGATATGAGCGATGCTTGTCGAATCCGGTTCATCAAACGTATCTGTATGAACAGCGTTTCTTGACAACGCCTGAAAAGTAAGCGGGGTAACGAATCGCTGTGCATTTTCCGTCATCAACACGTGAACGTCGAACCCTTGCTGAGCCAACTTGCTCGTCAACGCCGCCGCCTTGAAAGCAGCGATTCCCCCGCTCACGCAGAGCAAGATCGTCTCTTTCTTCCGTGTCATTTCCCATTCCTCCGCATCTCAAAAGGAAAAAGCAACCTACTTCCCACGTAGGTTGCCGCCTTGTTTGTCAGTCTTCCGCATCCATTTCGACACTTAGCTTTCTGTCCGCGATTTCGCGCAATGCTTGCCCGACATACTTGCGCGAATGGACGTCGTCCTTATTGGCGGAACTTACGTTTTGTAATTCGCGCGCCCTTTTCGCCGAAAGGGTTACCAACATGTACTTCGAGTTCACTCTATCCATCAATTCATCGATTGAAGGTTCAAGCATCATTTTCGTCAACCTCCAGCAGTTTCAAATATTGGTCAATCAGCCGGTTTTTCCGGCAATGTTCCGCGGTTACGATCGCTTCAATCCGCTCGCATGCCAACTCGACTTCGTCGTTTTCAACAACGTAATCGTAATGGGTCATCATTTCGATTTCGTCCTTGGCAACGGCGAGCCGGTTCTCAATCAAATCGGCGCTTTCCGTGCCCCGCATCGCAATGCGATGCTTCAATTCTTTTAAATTCGGCGGCGCCAAAAACAAAAATACGGCATCTGGAAACGATTTCCTTACTTTCCTCGCGCCTTGGACTTCGATTTCCAACAAGACGTCTTTTCCTTCGTTCAACGTATCCCGCACATATTGAATCGGCGTTCCGTAATAGTTGTTCACGTATTGCGCCCATTCGAGAAATCCATCCGCTTCAATCATTTCCTCAAACTCTTCTTTCGTCTTGAAGAAATAGTCGACCCCGTGGCGTTCACCTTCCCGCGGCGGCCGGGTCGTCGCCGAAACCGAGTAATTCAAAGACGTTCCTTTGCGGCGAAGCGTTTTACATACCGTTCCTTTTCCAACCCCGGAAGGACCGGAAAGGACGAACAATATCCCTTTGTTTCTCTTCATGCTACCCCTCTTCCGACAGATCATCCTGGTTTAACAAACGTTGCGCAACCGTTTCCGGTTGAACGGAAGATAAGATCACATGATCGCTGTCCATGACGATAACTGCGCGCGTTCTTCTCCCGTATGTGGCGTCGATCAATTTGTTCCGTTCCCTGGAAATTCGAATGAGTCTTTTCACCGGCTGCGAATCCGGACTCGTCACCGAAACGATGCGATTGGCCGATGCAATGTTGCCGAATCCGATATTGACTAGTTTTAACTGACCCATAATTGTCCTCCTACTGAATTCAGCTCGCCCGTCTATTTCCTTGCAGAAGAGCGCTTTATTCGATGTTTTGAATTTGTTCCCTGATCTTTTCCAGTTCGCTTTTCAACTCAACGACGTGGACGCTGATGTCGAAATCGTTCGCCTTAGCGCCGATCGTATTAATCTCGCGGTTCATCTCTTGCTGCAAGAAGTTCAGTTTTTTTCCGACGGCCTCTTCGGATCGCAAATACTTATGAAATTGCTTCACGTGGCTCATGAGCCGGGTCAATTCCTCGTCGATGTTCGCCTTTTCACTGTATACGGCCACTTCGTTTAATAATTTTGCTTCATCGATCTCAGCGTTTTGCTGCAAATACGCCTTCATCCGTTCGGCGAGGCGTTTCCGATAACCTTCGGCCACCGAAGGTGCGTATGCTTTCAACTGAACAATCGTTTCCTCCATTAAGGCGAGGCGCTGCTCCAAATCGTCGTATAAAAAGCGACCTTCGTTCCGGCGCATTTCCAGCAGTTGATCGAGCGCACCTTCCGTCGCCTCGAGCAACTTGTCCGTCACTTCGTCCGATTGTTCGTCCGTTTCTGATACGTCAAAGACACCCTCGATTTTCAACAAGTCGCTTGCCGCGAGCGTTTCCGCAAGCGAATAACGCTGGCTTGCGGCGTTTAGTTCGTTCACATATTGATCAAGCAGTTGCCAATCGACGTTCAACGTTCTCTTAGACAACTCTTTACCTTCTACGGAAATATAAACATTGATTTTCCCTCTTTCGAGGCGTTTCGTGACGAGTTTCTTGATGCGATCCTCACATGGCAGGATGGGGCGCGGGAGTTGGATTGAGCACTCGAGAAATCGGTGATTGACCGATTTCATTTCGACGAGAACGGAATAAGCGTCGGTTTGCACTGATTTTCGCCCGTAACCGGTCATACTTTTGATCATTATACCACTTCCAACGTTCTGATGTGAACTAACTTTCAATCTCTCCGTTTTATGTAATTTCCTTTGCTCATTGTAACGGATATTGCCGACGGCAACAAGTCTTGCGTCCGCCTCACCGCGGTCGAGGCAAAAATAAGAAACCGGAACAGAACCGGTTTCTTGGAAAACCATTTACGCCCGTGAAGACGGTTTCTTGAACGCAGCCGGCAAAAAGGTCGGCAGCGCAGCGAAAACAACGACGCTCAACCATCCGAATGCCGAAAGCGGGGTCGTGCGGAAAACGTCTTGCAACGGCGGTACGTAAATGACGAACAACAACAATAAAATGGAAGACAAGACCGCACCGACGAGATACAAATTGCCGAACGGATTCCGTTCAAAAACGGATTGGTCGCAGCGGCAGTCGAAGACGTGAATGAGCTGCGCGATGACGAGCGTCGAAAAAGCAGCTGTTTGCGCGCTGACGAGATCATCCGGATTCCGGTTAAGCATGAGCAAAAATACCGCGAGCGTCGAGCCGCCGATGAGAAAGCCGCGGCTGACGATTTTCCAGCCGAGTCCACGGGCAAACACCCCTTCGTCGCGCGGGCGAGGCGGCCGCTTCATGAGTTCCCGTTCCGGGGCATCCATGCCGAGCGCGATGGCCGGCAGGCCGTCAGTGACAAGATTGACCCATAAAATTTGAATCGGCACGAGCGGCAGCGGCAAAGCGAGCAGCATCGCGAACAACATCGATAAAATTTCCCCGACGTTCGACGCCAGCATGTACCGAATGAATTTACGAATGTTCTCATAGATGTTGCGGCCTTCCTTCACCGCCGCCCGAATCGTCGCGAAATTGTCGTCGCTCAAAATGAGCGCCGACGACTCCTTCGCCACGTCCGTGCCTGTTTTCCCCATCGCGATGCCGATATTCGCCGCCTTGATCGCCGGCGCATCATTCACACCATCACCTGTCATGGCCACCACATGTCCGTTCCGTTGCAGCGCCTTCACAATTTTTAACTTATGTTCCGGCGACACCCGCGCAAACACGTCCACATCGTCAATCACGCCAGCCAGCTCATCGAGTGCCATCGTTTCCAACGTCTTCCCGCTCATCACACGCCCGCCGGGCGTCACGATGTCGAGCTGCTTCGCCACCGCTCGCGCCGTATCGGCATGATCGCCGGTAATCATCACCGTCCGAACCCCGGCGTCCCGGCATTCCGCGACCGCCTGCTTCACCTCTTCACGAGGCGGATCAATCATGCCTTCCAGCCCGATGAACGTCAAATTCCGCTCGGCTTCAAACACCGACTCCGGCATTTCCGTCCGATTCAGCGGCCGGTACGCCACCGCAATCGTCCGCAAAGCGTCGCCGCCCATCGCTTCATATTCGGATCGAATTCTTTTCGCGAACATTTCCGTCATCCGCTCTTGCCTGCCGGCCCAAAGCACCTCACGGCTCTTCTCGAGCACGACGTCCGGCGCCCCTTTCGTGACGAGGAAGCGCTCCCCGTTCCGGCTCTCAATCAACACGCTCATCATTTTCCGGTTCGAATCGAACGGAAACTCTTTCACCATCTGAAACTGCTCCGCCAGCACGTCCCGCGTCAGCCCCGCCTTTCCCGCCGCTGCCGCAAGCGCTCCTTCCGTCGGGTCGCCGTTCAACACGAATTCGCCGTCACGTTCGACAATCTGTGCGTTATTGCAAAGCATGCCGAACGTGAGCAACTGCTTCAGCGCTTTCCTGTCACTCACGTCAATCTTCCTGTCCTTCTCGTAAAACGCGCCTGCAGGCTCATAACCGGTTCCGGTCACTTGCCACGAATGTCCGCCGCTCCACAACCGCGTCACCGTCATTTTGTTTTGCGTGAGCGTCCCTGTCTTGTCCGAACAAATCACGGTCGCCGAACCGAGCGTTTCCACGCTTGGCAGCCGGCGCACGAGCGCCCGTTTCTTGATCATGCGCTGCACGCCGAGCGCCAACGCGACCGTCACGATCGCCGGCAGCCCTTCAGGTATGGCGGCGACGGCGAGCGAAACGCCGGCCAAAAACATTTTATATACGTCATGGCCTTGAAGGACACCGAGAACGACGACGAGAGCCGTTAACACGAGTGAAGCCGTCACCAATACCTTCCCGAGCTGCTCCAGCCGCTGTTGCAGCGGCGTCATCAACGAATCTTGATTTTGCAGCATTCCGGCGATTTTTCCCATTTCCGTCGCCATTCCCGTCGCCACGACGACCCCAACCGCACTGCCGCGGACTGCCATTGTGCCCATGAAAACGATATTTTCCCGGTCGCCCGCATCAAGATCCCCGCCGTGGATCGGTTCCGCTTTTTTGTCGACCGCGATCGATTCTCCGGTCAATGCCGATTCCTCGGCCGCCAGACCATTGGAGCGAATGAGCCGGATGTCGGCGCCAATTCGGTCGCCGCTATTCACTTGCACGATATCGCCAAAAACCGCTTCTTTGGCGGCGATTTTGCACCATTCGCCGTTCCGCAAAACGGTCATTTGCGGGGCTGACAGTTCTTTCAGCGCTTGCAGCGATTTTTCCGCCTTGCGCTCTTGCACAAACCCAAGAATGCCGTTCATTACGACGATCAAGATAATCGTAACGGCGTCTATGTACTCGCCCAGCAGCCCCGAAATAAGCGTGGCCGCCAACAAGACGACAACCATGAAATCTTTGAATTGTTCCAAAAACACAAGTAATGCGGACGGCCCTTCACGCTCGTCCAATTCGTTGGCGCCGTTTTCCTGAAGCCGGCTTCCGGCTTCCTCATCCGTCAAACCGGAGGAAAAGTCGGTTTCCGTCAATTGTTCGATCTGTTGCGCCGAATGCTCATGCCATCTCATCTTTCCACCCCGCTTAAAAAGTCGTTGATACAAGCCATCTATATTCAGAAGGCGCGCGAAAAATGCTATACTCATGGAAGATTCATCAGAAAACGAAGGACGACCATAGGCAAGAATACGAGGTGATCGAAAATGTCTTTCGATGGAATCGTGACACGAGCCGTCGTGCACGAGTTGCAAGCTTTACAATCAGGAAGAATCACGAAAATTTATCAACCGCACCCGACGGAATTAATCTTTCTAGTGCGCGCCCAACGAAAAAATCATCGCCTGCTCTTGTCGGCGCATCCGCAGTTTGCGAGAATGCAGCTGACCGAAGAAAGCTATGACAACCCGAAAGAACCGCCGATGTTTTGCATGTTTTTGCGGAAGCATTTGGAAGGCGGCATTATCGAAAAAATCAGCCAGCCCGGCAACGAACGGATCGTGACGATCGACATGAAAACGATGGACGAAATCGGCGATGCTGCGCCGAAACAACTCGTGATCGAAATCATGGGCCGCCACAGCAACATTTTACTGCTCGACCCGTCGCGCAACATGATTTTGGATGCGGTAAAGCATTTGCCCCCTGCCGTGAATAGCCATCGGACGATTTTACCCGGCCAAACGTATATCGCTCCACCCGATCAAGAGAAAGCCAATCCGATTGATGCCGATTCGGATACGTTATTGAAAAAAATTGACTTTAACGCCGGCCGGATCGATCGTCAGCTCGTTGCCGCATTTACAGGCATTTCGCCGCTCGTAGCGCGGGAGATCGTACATCGGGCGGGGCTCGGAAACCGCGAATCGCTGGCGCACGCTTTTCAAGAGATGCAAACGCAATGGCGCGAAGAGCGGTACGAACCGGAAATCGCGGAGAACCGGGAAGGAAAAGAGTTTTTCTCGGTCGTCCGGTTGACACATGTCGACGGCGAGCGAAAAACGTTTGAAAGCGTGAGCGCGATGCTCGACCGTTATTACTTCGGGAAAGCGGAGCGCGACCGCGTGCGTCAGCAAGCGCACGATTTGGAGCGGTTGTTGAAAAACGAGCGCGAGAAAAACGTGAAGAAAATCGCGAAGCTCGAACAGACGTTAGTCGACGCGGAAAGAGCAAAGGAATTTCAACTGTTCGGGGAACTGTTGACGGCGCACATGCACGAAATTCGCAAGGGCGACGAGGCGATCGAAGTTGTCAATTATTATGACGAAAACGGCGGCAAGGTAAAAATTCCGCTCGATCCGCAGAAGAGTCCGTCGGACAACGCGCAAAATTATTTTCGCCGCTACAATAAAGCGAAAAATTCGGTCGCCGTCGTGAACGAACAAATCGAAGCGGCGAAAGCGGAAATTGAGTATTTCGAGCGGCTGCTGCAGCAAATGGATTCTGCGGCGCCGAAGGATGTCGCGGAGATTCGCGAAGAGCTGGAAGAGGAAGGATACTTGAAGCGGCGTAACACGGGATGGAAAAAGAAAAAGCCGGAAAAGCCGAAGCCGGATACGTATCGGTCTTCGGAAGGCGTCGACATTCTTGTCGGCAAAAACAATAAGCAAAACGAGTATTTGACAAACCGGCTCGCGCACGCGAATGATATGTGGCTGCATACGAAGGATATCCCCGGATCGCACGTCGTCATTCGCGGCAGCGAATTTGGCGAAGCAACGTTGCACGAAGCGGCAAACCTCGCCGCCTACTTCAGCAAATCAAAGTTTTCAAGCACGGTCCCGGTCGATTATACGCAAATCCGACACGTGCACAAGCCGAACGGCGCCAAACCAGGCTACGTCATTTATGACAACCAGCAGACGCTGTTTGTCACCCCGGATGAAGATCTCGTCCTCACATTAAAAAACAATGCCGCTCAATGAGCGGCATTGTTTTGCTGCCGATTTCCACCCAGCTGCATAGCTGAGATCCACTGCTACCTGCAATCAGTCGTTAGCCGTCTGGAGCACTAGAATCGCTGGAAAACTTACGCACCTCGGCAGATGCGTAAAAGGACTCTGTTATTGCTTCACTCTCGGTTTCGCCGGATGGCAGTCCGGCCGATTCAATTCCGTAACTTCAGCGAGCTTCGTTAAGTAATAGCATTCTTCTCGATACATATGATCAGCCATTAGCGGTGTGAACGTTGATAAAACGGTTTTGTGCATCTCCATTTCTTCCATTTCCTGCAAGAACTCTTGAAAAATCGCCATTTCCAATTTCACTTCTCGGTTGAAGCGGGAAAGCGCGGGAAAACGTTGCAAATTCGCCCGCAGGAAACCGGCCATCTCGACGGCTTTCAAATAAAAATGCTCGAAGTCTTTCGTAAATTGGCGGCTTTTGCTTCGCAGATTATATTCGGTCATTTCCAGCTCTTTTTCTATTGTTCCCGCATGA
>DASSOY010000074.1 GCA_035700025.1 Bacillales bacterium
CGCGGACCGGCATAACGCATCGAAGCCGGATTGATCACAAGACGTACGCGTTCGAGCGGATAGTAATGCTCAAGCAGCACTTGATAGCTTTCCATCCTCACGTCAGCAGGCACGTCATCGGATTTTGTCTCGCCGACGAGCGGTTGAAGCAACAATCCATCGACGTTTTCAAGCGCCAATTTTTGAATATATTCGTGCGCCCGGTGCACCGGATTACGCGTTTGGAAACCAACTACTGTATTCCATCCGAGCTCGGCAAACATTTTTCTCGTTTCCGCCGGTTTTTTGTAAAACTTCTCGAACGGTGCATGAGTCGGGCAATTCAGCAACTGAATCGGACCCGCCAAATATATGTCGCCGCGATCGAACGTATTTTTCACGCCCGGATGGTTCATGTCTGTCGTGCCGTATACGTTCTTGCATTCATGAGCTTTGTCGTATTCGTATTTCTCTTCGAGGTCGAGCACACCGTAAGTGACTCCGTCTTCCCCGACAAGTGCAATCTCCTCGCCAATCGAAAGCGGCTCAGCTTCTTCGCGAGTAACCGCCAACGTCACTGGCAAGCTCCATACGAGTCCGTTGGACAGGCGCAAGTTTTCGACGACGCTCAAATAATCTTCTTTGCCCATAAAACCGGTCAGCGGGCTGAAACCGCCGATGCCGATCATTTCAAGGTCGGAAATCGTCCATTTCGAAATCGTCAAGGCTTGCATCGACTTCGCTTTCTCCAAGTAGTGCTTACGCTTCTCTCCTTCAAGCTCACGTTGAACCAGTACGCCTCCGTGAGGTTCGATTGTTTTCGCTGCCGTTTCAGTGGTCATCTGTGAATCTCCCTTTCTATTGGTTTGAAGAATTATCTGAATAGCCGAAACGCCCGATTCGGTGCTGATCATGATGAAAGTCAGAGCCTCCGGTCATCAAAAGTCCATAATGGTTCGCCATTTCGCGGTATCTTTCAACCGCCGCTTCATCTTGTTCCCGGTGCCATACTTCCAGACCGTCAAAGTCATACGTTTCCAGCAAATGCCGAACGAGCTCGTCATCGTGCAAATGGACCGGGTGAGCAAGCACCGCTTTCCCGCCGGCTTTATGAATCAAGTCAATGCCTTCTTTCGGCGTTAACACGACTTTCGGCAACGCACACGGTTTCCCGTCGGCCAAATAGTCGTCGAAGACAGACTGGACGTCCGCGATATATCCTTTTTCGACGACCGCTTTCGCAATATGGGGGCGGGCAATGACCCCTCCGCTCGCATGTTTTCTTACGTCCTCCATCGAAAGCGGCATGTTTAATTCGGAAAATTTCGCGACGATTCGTTCCGCCCGGTTCTCGCGCCCTTCCCTCATGCGGGCAAGCGTCGTTTCCAATTCCGCCGAATGAGTCAAACCGTAGCCGAGAATATCTACGCTTTTCTTTCCTTCTTTTGTGCTTAATTCTACTCCCGGAATCACCGTCACTCCAAGTTTCCGGCCCTCCTTAACCGCCTCTTCGATGCCTTCGAGCGTGTCATGATCAGTAACCGCGATCGTTTGCAAGGCTTCAGCCTTTGCCTTTGCCACCACTTCCTCGGGCGGATAATCCCCGTCCGAAGCAGTCGTGTGCATGTGGAGATCGAATGATCCCGTCTTTACGATTTCCTTCAAATCCAATCGGTTGTCCTCCTTAAGTATTCAACGGATGAACATTCGTTCACCTTGCTGCATAATCTTTTATCTTTTCGCCGTCCAGTCCAAAAATCTCTTGATCTCGTATAGGACGACGCGAATGAAAAACCCAATGGTAAAAATCGCCTAATTCAACTCGAACTCTTTCATTATAGCAAAAGAAAGCTCGTAATACGACACAGCCCATAATCTTTAAAACAAACGTCATTTTTGTCAATGGTTTGTGCGCCGCCACAGCGTGCTCGTCTAACCCATTGATGATTGAACGACACGATGCCCTTCATTCGATGTCCGTGTTTTTCCGCTCATCCAAACATCGGTGCCACTCGTGTAAAGGGGCCGTTTGTGTATGAGCGATACCGTACATTACCCCTGCCTGCGTTTGACAGCAAATAGCCGACCGCTGCGCGGCCGGCTGGGCTTTTTTTATATCATTGCTTCGTCCACTTGTACACCTCAATTTTGACGTTGGCGCCTTGGACCTTGCTCAAATCTTGTTTCGTTTTTTCAGCCAACCGCAACGCTTTCTTCTCATCGTCCGAAAAGCCGAGTTCCACGACATAACCGTCGCCGAGCGGTTTGACCTGGATCGTGTACGATGCTTCGGTGAAATCGGTGAGATGCAACAGTCCGTTTCCTTGTTCCAATGGACTGACACCGAGTGAAACGGTCTGTTTTGTCAGTTGAGCAAACAAGCGTCTTTCGTTCAATGTTTGGTGAAACTTTCGTTTGAATAACGCGTAGACAAGTGCGGCTGCCGCCGACACGTGCGGTGTTGCCATTGAGGTTCCGGAGAGGCGGGCGTATTTTCCGCCGGGAAATGTTGAAAGGACTTTCACACCGGGAGCGACGAGATCAATCTGGTTGTTGGAGTTCGAGAATTCGGCCATGCGCCGGTTTCCGTCAGCGGCACCGACTTCGACGACTTCTTTGTAGGCGCCCGGGTAACTCCTTTCCACCGTCGAATGCCTTCCGTCGCCTTCATTGCCCGCAGCGCAAACGACGAGGATATTTTGCTTGACCGCATGTTCGACGGCTTCGTGAAGTTCAGGGACATCGCGCGGTCCGCCGAGCGACATCGAGATGGCGCGTACCCGCTCCCCGTTCGGGCCAGCCCAATCCGCCGCATATCGTATTCCTTTAATAATGCTGCTGTAGGAGCCTTGTCCTTGACCGTTCAACACTTTTACGACAAGCAGCTTCGCTTTCGGTGCTGCACCGACCACACCGACATCATTGTTTACTGCCGCGATCGTACCCGCGACGTGTGTACCGTGAAAATGGTTATCCTCATAGTTGTCCGGGTCCCCATCGTAATCTGCGGTAAAATTTCTCCCATCGACGATTTGGCCTTGCAGATCCGGATGATCGGTTTGGCATCCCGTGTCGAGCACGGCAATGACATTGTCGGCACCGCTGTCCGCTTCTTTCCAAACTTCGGGGGCGTGAATGAGCTTCACGCCTTCAGGGACGACTTGCCGTTTCGGCGCTTCTACCACTTCCTCAATTTTGACAGGGACTAAACGAACCTCAGCTTCTTTCATTCCGCTCTCTCCCATCGATTTGAGTAGACCAAGAAAAGCCGATCCGTTTCGAAAGAACGTCGGCTTTTCGTACTGGCTGTCAATCTAGAATACAAAAGAATGGAAAAAGAAAGAAGTGGTAAACGTAACGAAAACGAAATTGAGTAAAAAGTAACACGGGCGCTAGAAAAACCGTTTCGCGCCGAGAAAATGCGAGTCCCAGTAATACAAGTCCAGATTGCTCACGGTCACGCCGGTCGAACTTCCGCTCTGGATGAATTGACCGTTTCCGATGTAAATGCCGTTATGCGACGGGCCGCTTTTGTACGTGTTCTGAAAAAACAAGACGTCCCCGGGTTTCAGCTCTTCCACTTTTTCGCCGTAATCCGTCCGCCACATGGAAGCGACCGTCCGCGGCAAGTCGATGCCGTTTTGTCCGAACACATATTTCACGAAACCGCTGCAGTCAAAGCCGCTAGAAGGCGACACGCCGCCCCAACGGTACGGGGTACTGATTAAATCGGCGGCATCGGCGAGCATGTTGAAAACGTTGAAGGATGCCGGAGATTTCGCGACTGTCTCGCCATTTCCGTCGACGACCGATCCGTTCGAACCGTCGGAACCGGAAGATGGTTCATTTTCCAGCGCAGAAAGTGCCGCCAGGAGCTTCGCTTTCGTATTCGGCCCGAATATGCCGTCGACGATCAGCGCGTGGGTGGATTGAAACTTTTTCACCGCCTCTTCGGTGTCAACACCGAAATAACCGGACGGCTGTCCTTCGAAAAGCCCTAATGCGAGCAATTGCTTTTGCAGCTGAACGACTGAATCGCCTCGCTCGTGAAAACGCAGCAAGCCGTCTGACACGGCCTCCTTCATATCGGAACGCTCCGCTGCTTTCTTGTCTGCCTTCGGACTCGTTGCTTTTTTCGAATCTTCAACGGACTTCTCGCCTGCCTCGTTATTCGCAGACGCCGGCTCATCACCATCGGACGAGCCGCTGAGCTTTGCGTAGGTGCGCGGCCCTGCAATTCCGTCGACTTTAAGCCCATGATCACTTTGAAATTCTCGAATCGCCCCGGCCGTCCGTTTTCCATAGATGCCGTCGATGCCATATGTATAATAACCGAGCGATTTCAAGGCTTGTTGAAGGGAACTAACTGCCGGACCTCGGGAACCGATTTTCAGCAAATGCGTAAACGAAGGCGTTTCCGCCTGCTTGCCTTTCTTCGTCTTCGGAACAGACGGCTTCTCTTCCCCTTTTTCCGGCACGGCAATCTTTTGTCCGTACAAATGCGTTAACGTGACTGGACCGGCGATGCCATCTTCGATCAAACCTTTCGAACGTTGATAGCGGCGAACCGCCGATGCCGTAATCGGACCGTATATGCCGTCGATTGCGCCGTCGTACACTCCTAGTGCCTGCAATTTCGTTTGCAGTTCGGCTACGGCCGCGCCTCGAGCGCCGATACGGATCAAATCCGATTTCTCCACTTTCGACGCCGAAGTCACCTGTATTGCGCCGTCGACACCGAGTTCAGCATACATATCGTCGCCAACCATGCCGGTTACTCGCAATTGATGGTCTTCCTGAAACTGCTTAACCGCCTTTTCGGTAATTTCGCCGAAATAGCCGGTGGACGTTGAAAAATGAAAATAACCTTTCTTCTTAAGCAAATCTTGCAAATGTTTCACATCGGGGTCTTTCATCCCTTGTTTAAGGGTTTGATCGCCGAAAGCGGCATGGGTGACGGCCGGGACGGCAAACATCGCACCGGCAAGAGCCGTTGATGTCACCATCGTACGTACAGTATTCTTATAGGTCATTCCCACAGCGCACCCTCCTTATAGGGGAAAGAATAAATACATGACAATGAAAATTTGCAGCCAATTTTAGGATGGAATGCCGAAAAATAGAGCTGTTTTTACATTTTACTAAACAATTGTTACATTTATATTACAAATTTATTTCATTACGATGACAAAGCTTTGTTTTTCCCTTTTATGACAAAAAAAGCGACAAAAGTCCCGATGAGCGCACTTGTCGAATCGAGAGCGACATCTAAGGGAAGGGGTGTTCGACCGCCTGTAAAATGTTGATGAATTTCATCGGAAGCGGCATAAAGTACAGAAAACAATAGCGCCGCTGTAAAAGCTTTCGCACCGTGCCGTTCTCGGGCAAAAAAAGCTCTGAATAATAAAACGGCCAGCACGAAATAAACGGAAAAATGCGCCCCTTTTCGAATAAAAAACTCAATGAAGCCTGTTGCCCCGAGCGCCTCAACACTGACTTCTTCCGCTGCATAATGAAATGTTACGCCTGAAAAAAGTTGCCTGACGAAGTCTTCATTTAAGTATTTTCCGAGCGTCGGCCGCAAATCTTGCTGTTCGTACGGCTGGGAAGAAAAGGCGAAAATCATCCCTGCCCACAGGAGAACCGGAAGCCAGTAAACAAGGAAGCGTTTCATCGAGAGTTCTCCGTTGAAAAATCGGCCGGGCGGTCCGCCACATGCCCGAACGAGCAGCGAATCGCCTGCACAATTCTTTTTGACGCATTCCCATCGCCATACGGATTCGAAGCTTTCGCCATCGTCCGGTACAACGCTTCGTCTTCAAGCAACGATTTCGCAGACGCGTACACGTCCGCCTCGTTTGTTCCGACGAGCTTCAACGTTCCCGCCTCGATGCCTTCCGGCCTCTCGGTTGTATCCCGTAAAACGAGCACGGGAACGCCGAGGGATGGCGCTTCTTCCTGCACGCCGCCGGAATCGGTTAAGATCATGTGCGCCCGGGCGGCGAAATTATGAAAATCGACGACATCGAGCGGTTCAATGAGATGAATGCGCGGGTGCCCGTCCAGCACCTTATGGGCCATTTCGCGAACGGCCGGATTCAAATGGACAGGATAGACGAGTTGAACGTCTTCATAGTCCGTAACAATCCGCTTGACCGCTTTAAAAATACGTTCCATTGGTTCACCGATGTTTTCCCTGCGGTGTGCCGTCATCAACAACAACCGGTCGCTGCCGACGGCATCCAGTACATCATGCCGGTAATCGGCGTCCACCGTTGTTCTCAAAGCATCGATCGCTGTGTTCCCCGTTACAAACACCGTCTCATGAGCCTTGTTTTCGCTTAACAAGTTACGCCGAGCTTCCACCGTCGGGGCAAAATGCAAATCAGCCATGACACCGGTGAGCTGCCGGTTCATTTCTTCCGGATACGGAGAGTACTTGTTCCACGTTCTTAATCCCGCTTCCACGTGGCCGATGCCGATTTCATTGTAAAAAGCGGCAAGTCCGGCTGCGAAAGTCGTCGTCGTATCGCCGTGGACTAGCACGAGATCCGGATTTACTTTCTTCAACAAGCAATCAAGACCGGTGAGCGCTTTCGTCGTCACGTCCGAAAGGGTTTGCCGGTCTTTCATGATATTTAAATCGTAATCCGGACGTATCGAGAAAAGACGCAGCACTTGATCGAGCATTTCGCGATGCTGAGCCGTGACGGCTACGATCGTTTCGATTTCGTCAGGATAGTTTTTCAGCTCATGAACGAGCGGAGCCATCTTCACCGCTTCCGGCCTCGTTCCGAATATGGTCATTACTTTTTTGACGTCGGTCACTTGAAAGCACTCCCTTACTGTCGTTCCCCTTCATAGTAATGGATAGCGCTTATTTTGTACATGAAACGTTAACGATCGGACATCGCTTCTCCTTCGGCATTGCTGTGCCGCAAAATAACGATGTTCACCCTGCGGTTTTCAGCGCGATGCGCATCCGAGTCATTCGGAACTTTCGGATGGTATTGGCCGTAACCGACAATTCGCAGCCTCGTCGGGTCCACTTTTATATGCTCCTGCAAGTATCGGCGCACACTTTGGGCGCGAGCCGTCGACAATTCCCAGTTCGAAGGAAATTCTGAACTCTCGATCGGCAAATCATCGGTGTGTCCTTCGATGCTGATCGGATTGTTTACCGTTTTCAACAGCCCGCCGACATCGCCTAACACCTCCAACGCTTGCTCCTTTAACTCCGCTTTGCCGAGATCAAACAATATTTTGTCCTGAAACGTAATTTGCACGCCTCGCGGCAAGTCGACGAGCGTCAATTGCGTCGTCAAATGATGTTCTTGGATGTAATGCTGCAGTTTCATGTACAATTCATCCAATTGTTCCTCATTGCTTTTGTCCTGTTCGGGAATTTTCTGATTAAAACTCGGCATGCGCGGCACGTCGAGGCCGAGCTCATTCGTTTCCGCCGTCTCCATCGTTTTGATCGCGAAGGCATCATGCAATGACTCAATCAAAGCGTTAAATTTCACCTTCTGAACTTCGCTCATAGAGTACAAAACGATGAAAAAGATTAACAGAAGCGTAATCATGTCCGCGTAAGTAATCATCCAACGTTCATGGTCCTCGTTACCGTGACCTTTTCGCCGACGATTTCTCCTCACGAAACTTCACTCGCTTCCACCTGTTCATTTTCGCTCGAATCTGTCTTTTTCTTTTCGACGAATGCGGAAAGTTTCTTGCGCAAAATATTCGGGTTTTCCCCGTGCTGGATCGACAGCAATCCTTCCGATTGCAGTTCTTTAATGAGCAGTTCTTGTTGGACTCGCGCTTGGATCTTGTGCTGCAGTGGAAAATAAATAACGTTTGCGCTAGCCACGCCGTACAAGGTGGCGATAAACGCGACCGCAATCGATCCGCCAAGCGTGTCCGGGTTTTCCAAATTGCCGAGCACATGGACAAGCCCCATGACCGTTCCGATGATGCCCATCGTCGGCGAAAAGCCTCCCGCCTTTTCGAATACTTTCGCTACTTCCAAATGCCTTTCTTCGTAAAGCTGCATTTCGCGGTCCAAAATATCGCGAATCAATTCCGCCTCGACGCCGTCAATCGTCAGTTGCAGCCCTTCGAACATAAAGGAATCGTCTTCGAACCTTTCGGCTTCCGATTCAAGCGCCAACAACCCTTCCCGCCGTGACAGCTGAGACAGTTCAACAAGGTCTTCAATCGTATCTTCCGGATTGAATTTTCTTTCCATGAACGCCATTTTCAAAATGTAAGGCAGTTTTTTCAACACGCGAAACGGCGTGCCCGCAATGACTGCCCCGAAAGTACCGCCGAACACAATCATCGCCGCCGTGATTTGCAACAAAGATCGGGCGTGCCCGCCCTCCAACAAAAACCCCATGATCAAAGAGATAATGCCGAGCAATATGCCGATCAGCGTCGTTAGATCCATAAATAAAAACCCTTTCTTCGTATGCCATGTTGCTCAAAACGTTTCTTTTCTCTATATCGGCATAAGGAAAGGAAAGTTAAAGGGACAGAATGGATTTTTTTACGAATGACCATGAATCATTACCCGCGGCTGACGGCTTGCTTCGCACTCATTGCGGCGAAGGTGATCGTAATTGCACACACGAAAACGACGACCCCGAACGCTGTCAGCAAGTCGGAAGCGACCCAGCCTGAGATTAACAACGAGCGCATGCCTTCGAAAATGTAAGTCGTCGGATTGACAAGCGCAGCCGCCTTCAGCCAGCCGGCGGAAATCAGGTCGTAAGGCACGAACGTTGTGCTTAAAAACAAGAGCGGGAAAAAGATGAATGTCCCGGCTTGCGCCGCCTGCGCATTTTTCGTGCGAAGCGCGAAACCGACCGAATAGCCGGCAAAAGCAAGTCCCCAGCCGATCGCGAGCAAGAGCAGAACAAGCACGCCGAAAAAGCCGGCGGCGACGTGCAATCCCATCATAAAAGCAACGACCAAAATGAGGCCGGTTTGGACGAGCAGCTGGAGCATGCCGGCGATGATCGGGCCGAGCACGATCGCGAGCCGCGAAGCGGGCGTCAGCAGCAGGCGGGAGAAGTAGCCGTTTTCGAGATCGGTGACGAGCGTCTGCCCGGCTCCGCCTGCCCCGCCGATGGCGCCGGAAACGATCGAAACGGGTAAAATAAACGCCAAGTAGCTCGCGCCGTTAAAAGCCGGCATGGAAGCGATGCCGCTGAGGCCAGCTTGGTAGACGAGTAAAAAAAACAAGCTGATGACGAGGTTCGGAACGAAAGCGAACGGGTTGCGGATCGTCGAAGTCACGCTGCGTTTCGTGAACAGCCACGTATGAAGAAAGAATGTCTTCATGTTAACGCCTCCCGTTCTTCTTTGTAGGTTTCTCCCGTCATATGCAAGAACACGTCGTCGAGCGTCGGCGGGGAAACGTTCAAGTGAACCGGCTGAAGCCCGCAGCGGTCGAGGATGCGAATGATTTCCGGCAGCATCGACGTGCCGTTGGCCAAATACAACCGCAGCTGCTGTTCGGTTGTGCGGGCTTCAGCGGCGAGGTGCGACAGCTGCTCGGATGCGTCAGCGGCTTGTTTTTCGGTAGAAAAGGCAAGCTCGACGACGTCTTCGCCGACCGAACGTTTCAGTTCTGCCGCCGTGCCGCCGGCAACAATTTTACCTTGATTAATAATGCTGATCCGATCTGCCAGCTGATCAGCCTCTTCTAAATATTGCGTCGTCAGAAAGATCGTTGTGCCCCATTTTTCGTTCAACTGACGAATTTCATCCCAAATGATTTTCCGATTCGATGGATCAAGCCCCGTCGTCGGCTCATCGAGAAACAAAATTTTCGGCTTTTGCACGAGCGTCAAAGCCAAATCGAGCCGCCGCCGCATGCCGCCGGAATACTTGCCGCACGCCCGGTCAGCGTCTCCAGTCAACCCGACGAGCTCGAGCAATTCCTCTGCGCGCTTTATCGCGTCGATTTTCGTGAAGCCGAACAATCGAGCCTGCAACACAAGCAATTCGCGTCCCGTTAAGCCGGGATCGATCCCTGTTTCCTGCAACGCCACACCGATCTTTTTGCGTACCTGTTCCGGTTCGGTTTTCACATCATAGCCGGCCACTTCAATCGTCCCCGATGTCGGGTTCAACAAGGTCGTTATCATTTGAACCGTCGTTGACTTGCCGGCCCCGTTCGGTCCGAGAAACGCGAAAAACTCGCCTTCCTTGACGTCGAAAGAAACATCATTCACCGCGCGAATGTTGCCTTTGAACGTCTTGACAAGGTTTTTCACTTCAATCACCTTTGCTGTCATGCGTAACCCTCCCTGCATCATTTTCAAATGCGTAAACTCATTATATACTGAACGGTTAATTGATTAAAAAAGGATACGCGAGGAGGCGCCCGTTCCTCGCGTATGGCCGTTAAGATCTTATAATTCTTTTCATAATGAAAACCTTCTTATTTTTTATAATTTTAACGTTTTCTTGCTTGAATTTCGTATTATCAAGCCTTCACATCTATTTAAAATTTGTACCAAGGGGTCAGAATTTATTAAATAAATTACTCAGTTCACTCCATATACTTTTCTTTTCCATTTTAAGAACTATAGCATCTTGATAAGAATGAATACCATTAGTCCAATGAATAATGGCTACTAGCCGATCCTTATTTCCTGGCCTTGAGGTAAATCCAACGAAACTTAGATCATTTATATTAGAATGACTCGCCGACTTTTTTACGTCGGGGTCTCCTGCTCGATATTTACCATTAACACGATATTGAGTAAATGTAACTTTAATTTGTTTCAACTCATTTGAAGATCCCATCCATTTGAACTTTCCAAAATATGAATTCGTCTTAAGTTGTTTGTCTTTGTACAAGATGGCTTTCCATTTCCCATCATCGCTGTACCCCACCCACTCAGGGCTCAAAAGAGAAATATTTATCGAAATGAAAATTAAGGAAAACAATATTAAAATCATAAACCAACGCTTTTTATTTCTCATTGATACTCCCCTGTTGCACACATAACATGTGTAAAAAATTGTTTTATAACAATAAGTATACAAATAACGGACATTCTACTACAACCTCTTCTTTGTGAAAAACAAACATATAATGACGACAATTAATCTGGTATTTCAGTATAATGATGGAAGGAGGAGGGAGCTGACGCTCGCCGAATTGTTTTCCGACGACCTTTTGAAAGCACGACCTGCTTTTTTCGTTTTCGTGCGACTGGCAGTCCCGTAGATTGCTAATAGACATCTGATCCTCTAGAATTGAATGTTCCTTAGCATGGAAAAGTGTTAAAAAAGAGGCACTAGTAAAAAATCACCTCTCATCCATTATGGATGAGAGGTGATGCCGACCGCCGTTCCTTCGACGTCAAACGCGCCGAGTCCCGATGGAAGAATGAGGTGATCTCCTTTTTCAAAAGGAAAGTCTTGGCCGTTGGCGGAAATTTGCCCCGCGCCGTCCAAAATGCTGACAAGGCAGAAATCCGCGTCTTGTTCAAGCGTCGCCTTCCCGTTCAGTTCCCAAAGGCCGACGGTAAAGTATTTGCTGTTCAACAGCGTCGTGAATGTCGTCTCCCCGATCTTTTTTACCTCGCGCCGCAATTCCGGATCCCGATGAGGCACTTCGATCACGTCGAGCGCTTTTGCCAAATGAAGTTCCCTGCCGTTGCCGTTTTCATCTTTCCGATCGTAATCGTATACCCGGTAAGTCGTGTCCGAACTTTGCTGCGTTTCCAAAATGAGCGCTCCCGCCGGAATGGCATGCACCGTGCCGCTTGGTACGTACAAGAAGTCGCCCGGCTTGATTTTTACCTTACGCAGCAATTCGGACCAGTCGTCTTCGTCGATCATTGTTTTCAACTGTTCTCGGCTTTCGGCGTGATGACCGAATACGAGCTCCGAATCTTCGTCACAATCAACGACATACCAACATTCCGTTTTTCCGCGTTCTCCGTTCTCATGCGCCCTCGCGTAGGCGTCTCCGGGATGCACTTGCACGGACAAATCGTCGTTGGCGTCGATCAATTTGACGAGCAACGGAAAAGAATCTTCTTTCCTATCGCCGAACAGCTCCCGGTGTTCCGCCCAAACCGCCCCGAGCGGCATCCCTTCGAATACGCCGTTCTTCACCTTCGTCTGCCCGTTTGGATGAGCCGAAATCGCCCAGCATTCCCCGGTACGGTCGGACGGAATGTCATACCCGAACCGTTCGCGCAACGCCGTTCCGCCCCAAATTCTTTCCTGAAACACCGGCTCTAAGAAAATCGGATCATGCTTCATTCCAACACCCTCCTTTTCGGCTGAGTCAATGCGTGTATGTACATTATTCGACGCAGGCGTTCAATACCTGTCCTCCATCGCCAGCGCAGCCGCGCCAATGACACCGACGTTTGAGCCGAGCTTCGCTTGTACAAACGTTACCGCTTCGACGTTTTCTTCCATCGCATAAAGACCGACTTTTGCTTTGACGGCCTCAATGTAGCGCGGTTGACCGAGCGCAACGCCGCCTCCAATGATAAAGACCGATGGATTCAATGCTGTAATTACGTTCGCCAACGTGATTGCCAATGCGTCTTCCGCCTTTTCAATCACCTGGCGTGCAAGCGGATCGTCTTCATCAAATGCCGCGAACACTTCTTTCGCCGACAATTGGTTTGTTCGTGCAAGTTCGAACAACGGGTGGTTTTCGTCTTGCAGCACTTGCTCCGTCATCCGATTGGCGATCCCGGTTCCGGAAGAAAACGTTTCAACGCAGCCGTTCCGCCCGCACCCGCATAACGGCCCGTCCTTTTCGAAAATCATGTGCCCGAATTCCGCGGCGCTCGAAGAAGCTCCGGTATGCAAGCGGCCATTGGAAAT
The DNA here is from genome assembly GCA_035700025.1 of Bacillales bacterium. Classification (NCBI taxonomy): domain Bacteria; kingdom Bacillati; phylum Bacillota; class Bacilli; order Caryophanales; species Caryophanales bacterium. Next base: position 12,853 of record DASSOY010000074.1, read on the forward strand.
AATCCCTCCGCCGACCCCGGTGCTTACCGTGACATAGGCCGCATACGGATGATCCCCTTCCAGCGAAAAAAGATATTCGCCGAGTCCAGCCAAGTCGGCATCGTTTCCGAGCGATACCGGCATTGAAGGAAAGCGGTTTTTGACTTTTTCCACGATCGGATAATCAATCCACGTCGGCAAATTCGACGGTTTCAATATCAATCCTTTGTTGGCGTTCAGCGGACCCGGCGATCCGATCCCGATCCCTTGCACTTCATGTCCGGACTTCTCGAACAATTTTTCTAACACTGCGTTAATGTTCGCTGCCGTATGATCCGGACCTTTTTCCACTTCCGTCGGAATCGTTTCCTCGGAAACGACCTTCCCGCGTTCATCCACTAAAGCGATGGCCACCTTCGTTCCGCCGATGTCCACACCTGCCCACACTTTTCCCATTCTCGACTCCCCCTCCGTTCATCTCTTTTTTTATTATAAAGGAAACTTGGCTGGCGCCAAACCCTTGGCGCCCGATGCCGATCCGGCGCTCGCTCATCTTTGCCCACCGGCGGAAAGGCTTTTCTGGCCGACCGCGGCCGCTGCCCGCTCCCGCTTCTTTTTACGAACTACCCCGTAAGCCGTGATGCCGAGGCTCCCGGCGAACGCCGTCACGCTCATGACACCGTAAAGAACGTGGCCGCCGGCTTGATCCATGAGGAAGCCGCCGAGCAAACCGCCGATAATTCCCGACAAGCCAAAAAAGACGGAAATGAATAAGAGCAATCCGGTTGCTTGCAATTCCTTCGGAACCACCTTCGTCACGTATTGGACGCTCGCCAAATAGAAAATGCCGAAGGTGATGCCATGCAGCACTTGAAAGAAAACGAGCCAGTGCGGATCGGTGACGAAAGCGTATAAAACCCAGCGCAGCGTGTATAAAAAACCAGCGAAAGTGATAAATGTCAGCTCGTGAAAGCGGCGAAACCAGGCGTAGCCGAGGGCGAAAACGGCGGCCTCGCTGGCGACGCCGATGAACCAGGCCCAGCCGACGAGCGAATCGGTACCGCCGAGTGATTTGACGTAAATGCCGATGAAGCTGTCGTTCGTGCGATGAGTCACGGTGATGAACAAAATGAGAAAAAGAAACAGCAAAAACGGAAGGTCGTTCGTAAGCTTGCGAACGTCCTTCAAGCGAAGCTTCTTGTTTGAGACTTTGACGTCAGAGACGGAAAAGCCGGAAAGGAGGGCGAGGAATCCGAAAAATAAAAAGGGTAAAAGGATTCGCTCGACGCCGATGACGGAAAATATTGCGCCGGTCAGCAAGGAGGTCGTGGCGAAGCCGATCGAGCCCCAAGCGCGAATTCCTCCGAAGGAAATGTTCTTTTCAGCAGCCGTTCGCTGCGACAAGCTGTCCCCGAGCGCCCCGAGCGGGGACATGAAAAAGAACAAGACGAATCCCGTCATAATCATGAGCATAAACGCGTCCATGCTGAAAAAAAGCAAGCCGGCGAGCAGAAAGCCGACAAGGCAGATCATGAGCATTTTTTTGACGGTTTTGTATTTGTCGCTCATGTAGCCCCAGAACGGCTGTGAAAACAAAGACGCGAACGGACCGACCGCGAGAAGCGCACCGATTTCAGCACCGCTCAACCCTTGGCTTTTAAAATAAATCGGCAAAAACCCGATCATGATTGCATTTGTAGAATGAAAAAAATACTGGTACCCGCGTAAAAAGCCGACGGATCTCTTTTTTAGCACATTGCTCTCCCCAATCCTTCACCCATACCCACATTTAACCAGAAAAACGAAACAAATGAAACTTAATCGCTCTGTCTATTTTAATGACGATTATGGCGAAAAACAATCAGTCGAAGCTCACAAATGCAACGGGGATCACTCGCAGGCCAGACAAGACAATCAAAATGTTTTCATAAAATTGCCAGCCGTTCCTGCCGCCGTTTCTCAACCGAGAATGGGGAGAAATAAAAAAAAAGCGACCGTCGGGTCGCACAGGCTAGTTAAACCGTTGATGAATGTTATTCTGTTTGTACGTCGGGTGCTGGAACTCAAACAGTTCGAGCGACAGCGCCAAGAAGCGGTCGGCAAACGCCTTTTCGAAGTGGCGTTTCATTACTTCGAACAGCGCCTCGCACGCTTCCTTTTTTACTTCGGCTGACCGCCCGCCGCCGATCTTCAACGTCACGTGCACGAAAGCATCGTCTTCTGCGCCGTCGGCAACCCGGTAATCGTGCAATTCGATCGCGCGCGAGCGAAGGCCGCCGGTCGGAAAGTGATCGCTGCGCGCCAGCAGCACTTCGTGAAATTTTTTCAACAAACCGGGAATGTCAGCCTCCGGATTTAAATTGTCCGTATAC
>DASSOY010000075.1 GCA_035700025.1 Bacillales bacterium
GTTTTACCGCCGGTGACGAGCGTTGCTTGCGGATTCCCGCCCATTTCCTCAATCATTTCGCGAATCATTTGCACAGGCGGCTGATCCTTGCCGGCTAAAGCCGAACCGTACCAGTCGAGAATGCAAAGTTTTGTGAAAGCGACCACTTCCCCCGGCAACCGTTCGTACTCCATTTCAACGATATACTGCGCTAACGCTTCACTTAACAAAGCCATTCCCCCTCAATTAAAATGACCGCGGCATGCCGAGAATGTGCTGTCCGACATAGCTCAGCACAAGGTTGTTCGTAATCGGAGCAACGATGTACAGGCGCGCTTCCTTGAACTTCCGTTCAATGTTGTATTCGGTTGCAAAGCCATACCCGCCATACGTCGTCATCGCAGCGTTCGCTGCTTTCCACGCCGCTTCCGATGTTAAATATTTCGCCATGTTCGCTTCCGCCCCGCAGTTTTCCCCGGCATCAAACATTTCCGCCGCTTGATCCCTCATTAACGCAGCGGCTTGTATGTCCATGTACGCTTCAGCAATCGGGAATTGCACACCTTGATTTTGCGCGATCGGGCGATTGAATACGACCCGCTCGCTGCCGTAATTGACGGCTTTATCAATGAAATAATGGCCGTCCCCGACACTTTCTGAAGCGATCAAAATCCGTTCAGCATTCATGCCGCCGAGCACGTATTTAAAGCCTTTGCCTTCTTCGCCGATTAAATTTTCAACCGGAATCTCCGCGTTTTCGAAAAACACTTCCGTCGTGGCATGATTGATCATCGTGTTGATCGGCCGAATTTCAATGTTTGCTGCCTGCTCTTTCATATCAAGCACAAACAAGCTTAAGCCGTCCGTCTTTTTCTTCACTTCATCCTTCGGTGTCGTTCTCGCCAACAACAGCATCAAATCCGAATGCTCTGCGCGCGACGTCCAAATTTTTTGACCGTTGACGATGTAACGGTCTCCTTTCCGTTCAGCGGTCGTCGTAATACTCGTCGTATCACTTCCGGCCGTCGGTTCGGTGATCCCGAACGCTTGCAACCGCTTTTCCCCAGAGGCAATCCCCGGCAGCCAGCGCTGTTTTTGCTCCTCACTGCCGTGACGCAAAATCGCACCCATCGTATACATTTGCGCGTGCCCGGCGCCGGCGTTCCCGCCTGAGCGGTTGATTTCTTCCAAAATAATGCCGGCTTCTGTAATCCCAAGTCCAGCCCCGCCGTACGCTTCCGGAATTAACACCGAAAGCCAGCCTTCATCGGTTAAAGCTTGAATGAATGCTTCCGGGTAAGCTTTCTTTTCATCGAGCTCGCTCCAGTACGACTCAGGAAATTTGGCACACAAGGAGCGAATGCTTTTTCTGATCAAATCGTGCTCTTCTACATTGGCCATCTTTTACCCCTCCGAGCTTAAGAATCTCAATCGTCTTTTTGACTTTCTAACACTTGATCCAGCAAGTCCGTCGAGTAATCCGGTGCATGCTCGCGTTTGTAAACCATAAATGTCCGCTTGTAAGAAATGACGACTTTGCCCTCTTGGTTATAGCCGAACGTTTTCGCCTTCACAATCCCGACGTTTGGGCGTGATTTCGATTCCCGTTTTTCCAAGATTTCCGAATATGCGTAGATCGTATCCCCTTCAAATACCGGGTTCGGCAGCCGAATTTCGTCCCAGCCGAGGTTGGCCATCACATTTTGTGAAAGATCCGTCACCGACTGCCCGGTTACGAGCGCAAGCGTGAAGGTTGAATCGACCAACGGCTTGCCAAACTCCGTATTGGCTGAATAAACTTCATCGAAATGAATCGGATTCGTGTTTTGCGTAAGCAATGTGAACCAAATGTTATCCGTTTGTGTCACCGTTCTTCCAAGCGGATGCGGGTAAATATCCCCCACCTCAAAATCCTCGAAAAACCTGCCGTTCCATCCTTTTTTCACAGCCACTGTTCTTCCCCCGTTCCATAAGAAATTAAATGACTCCTTGATCGCGCAAACGGTTGACGTCAGCATCCGTAAACCCGAGTTCGTGTAAAATTTTCTCCGTATGTTCCCCGAGGTCCGGAATATCGCCCATCACGACGTCAATGCCTTCCGCCGTTACCGGCGGCCGCAGGGCGCGAATCGGCCCTTTCGGAGACCCGACTTCTACCCAGCGGTTTCGAGCTTTTAATTGCGGATGCTCGAAGAAATCTTTCATCGTATTCATGCGCGCATTGGCGATTTGCGCTTGCTCGAGACGTTCAATAATCTCGTCTGCGCGCTGATTCCTAAACTCGTTTTCTATGATTGCCTTCAGCACCTTTCGATTTTCTGAACGGTTGGCATTGCTTACAAAGCGCGGATCTTCCTTTAGTTGCGGTTGTTCAAGCACCGTCTCGCAAAAGCGAACCCATTCGCGCTCATTTTGCAGACCGATAAACACCGTTTTTCCGTCCCCGCACTGGAACGGTCCGTACGGATATATTGTCGAATGACTGGCGCCTGTTCTTTTCGGTTCCTGTCCGCCGTAAGCTGCATAATAAGCCGGATAACCCATCCACTCTCCCAGCGCCTCCAGCATCGAAACTTCAAGCACCGTCCCTTTCCCTGTCCGCATCCTCGTAAATAACGCGGTTAAAATGCCGCTGTACATGTACATGCCTGCCGCAATATCCGCGGCCGAAATCCCTGCTTTCGAAGGTTCTTCTTCCGTACCTGTTACCGAAACAAGTCCCGCTTCACATTGGACGAGCAAATCGTAGGCTTTTTTATCTCGATACGGGCCTGTTGAACCGTAACCCGACAAATTACAAATAATGAGCTGCGGATATTTTCCCTTCAGCCTTTCACTGTCGTAGCCCATTCTTTCGATGGCACCGGGAGCCAAATTTTGCACGAACACGTCCGCTTCGCTAAGCAATTGATCAAGAATTTGTTTGGAAGCCTCAGATTTTAAATTTAAAGCGAGCGATTCCTTCGAACGATTACACCAAACAAAATGGCTGGACATGCCATTCACCGTTGTGTCGTAATGACGGGCAAAATCCCCGGTGCCTACCCTTTCAATTTTTATCACGCGAGCCCCTAAATCGGCCAATTGCCGCGTCGCAAACGGAACGGCCACCGCTTGCTCAATCGAAACCACTGTGATTCCTTCCAAAGGCAGCATGTGCAACCTCCTTTCTTGATCAAGATTTTATTTTTAGGATACTGGATCCAAAATGAAATGTCTATAATTTTTTCTTACATCCACCGTTCACCGAGTACGGTATTTCGCAAGATTTCGCAATTTTGATTGTCGCCAAAGTGAACAACTACATTCATACTTTGAACCGTGGTGTTTTCGGCCGTTCCTATTGCGAGTATTATGGTTCCGAGGTTATATTCTTCAAAGCGGATCATGGCTGTTATTAATCACGTTCTATAATGGTTTCTCTCTTGTTCACACTTTTATATAGCCAGCGAATGAAGCAGTTCAGCCAAATTCGCTTTTGCCTCAAATCCTACACCAGGAACATCAGGAAGGCGCACATAGCCGTTTTCAACTGGATAGTCATCAGCAAACCCGCCAAACGGTTGGAAAACACCCGGGTACGATTCATTGCCGCCAAGACCGAGTCCTGCCGCAATATTCAATGAAAGTTGATGCCCGCCGTGCGGAATGCAGCGCCGCGGTGACCAATCATGTTCTCTCAACATGTCCAAAATTCTCATGTATTCGACGAGCCCATAGCTTAACGCGCAGTCAAATTGCAAGTAATCGCGATCTCTGCGCATGCCGCCGTAACGAATCAAATTTCGTGCGTCCTGCATCGAAAATAAATTCTCACCAGTTGCCATCGGGTTTTTATAATGATTGGCCAGCTCTGCCTGCAACGCATAATCCAACGGATCACCTGCTTCTTCGTACCAGAATAAATGGTAAGGTTCGAGCTTGCGGGCGTATTCAACGGCTTCAGCTAGTTCAAACCGGCCGTTAACGTCAACCGCCAATTTTCGGCCGTCTCCGACAACTTCCAACACGGCTTCAATACGTCGCAAATCCTCTTCCAGTCCGTTGCCGATTTTCATCTTTACAACGGAATAACCCATGTCAAGGTAGCCGCGCATTTCATCTTGAAGTTCTCGCAACCCTTTTCCTGGCTCGTAGTATCCGCCGGCAGCATATACGAATACTTTCTCATCAGCCTTTCCGTCTCCATACCGCTCGGCGAGCAGTTGGTACAACGGTTGATTTTCAATTTTTGCGACGGCATCCCAAACAGCCATGTCTAAGGTACCGACGGCTACGGACCTTTCCCCGTGACCGCCGGGCTTTTCCCCGGTCATCAACACATCCCATATGCGATGCGGATCGAAATTCGTCCCTTCTTCATTCAATAGATCCTTTTCATCGGCTTCAAGCAGCCGCGGAATAAAGCGCTCATGCAGCAACCCGCTCGGCGCATACCGTCCGTTCGAATGGAACCCATAGCCAATCACTCGCTTTCCGTCGCGAATCACATCCGTAACGATAGCAACGACAGACGCCGTCATTTTGCTGAAATTGATATACGCATTACTAATGCTCGATTGAATCGGCACGGCCCGTTCTATAATTTCAACGATTTTCATTTGCTCTTTTCCTCCCCGAAAAGACAAGCTATCCATTTTTCTCTCGCCTGGACTTTCTCACTAAGCTGTCTTTGTTCTAAATCAATCCGAGCCAGTTCCACCAGGTGAGCGCCACGATGACAATAGCAACCGCCATCATCAGCGTCGCATAAAGGCCGGGTATGAAAAAATCTTTCTGGGTCACTTGTCCCGTATCGAAAACAATGACGTTCGGCATCGTTTCAACCGCCAGGATGTAACCGTGAAGGCATGTAATCGCCGCGGTAATGCAAAGAAAGAGCGGATCGACCCCGGCTTCTGCAGCTAGTCCAATGTAAATCGGAATTAACGCAACAACGGCAGTGGCCACGTTCGCGACAAACAAATGGACAATTTGCGTTACGATGACAATAAACGGAACGGCTAACATCGGATGCTGAAGCAGCGACAAAACCCAAGGAACAGCGATCCATTCCCCGATTTCTCGCGCAGCCCCTGATTCCGTCAACGCATAGCCCATCGATAACGTTGTCCCTAACAGCAGGACGGTCCCGAAATTCACTTTAAATACTTGTGAACCGTCAGAACAGCCGATGCCCGGCAAGGTCATCAAAAGCACACCGATCAATGCGGGGATGCTCGGATCCAACCCGTGGAGCGGTTCCGTCACCCAGAGCAGCACGATCAAAATGAGGATGCCGCAACACTTCTTTTCATCACGATTCAACGGTCCATAGTCTTTCAGTTTGCTTTCAATTTCCATTTTTACGTGAGGAAATTTACGTTCTTCCGCACTCAATGAAAAGCTGTTTAATAAAACGAACCATATGCCGGGAATAAGAAGCAACCAGAGCGGCAACGCATATATAAACCATTGAAAATAAGTAACCTTGACGTGAAGAATGCGATTGACGATATCGACCATTAAAATATTCCCGATCGCCGCGGTCATGACTGCTGTTCCGCTGACCGTCGAACCAAAAGCCACCGCAAGCAAAATCATTTTTCTAAGCGGACTGTTAGGTTTTGCCCCAATCGTATCGAGCACATTTAAAGCTACCGGCAGCAGCAAGGTTGTTCGAACAGCACCCGCCGGGATAAAAAACGTTTGAATTTGCGGAATGAGCAATATGCTGGCAAGCAGTCCTTTCGCTGTACCGCCCCACTTTCCTAAAATAAGATAAGTCACCCGCCGAGCCAATCTCGTGTCATTAACGGCTCTCGCGAGCATCATGCCTCCGATAATCAAAAACACGGCTGAAGAGGAAAAGCCGCTGTAAACGACTTCCATCGAGACGGGATGAAAGAGCAGCATCAAAACAAGCACAAATATTGAAGTCAGCCCCATCGGAATCGCTTCTGTGATCCATAAAAGAATGCCGAAAAAGACGATCGCCAACATTTCTCTCGCCGGACCGTCGAACGGGGCGGGCAATCCGATCAGCACAGCGAAAAATGCCGCAAAAGCAAGACCCATCCCAAGTAAATTTCTTCTTGTCAGCCGTTCGAAGCTCACCGTGTGCCCTTCGTCAATCGGTTTCATCTCCCGTCATCTCATCACCAGGAACACATAATTGAAAAAACGAACTCAAGTCATGCAACGAATCAAAATCGTCAATGAGTTTGATCAGCGCAGCTTTCCGTTTCTCATCGATGATCGTTGCCGTGACATCGACGAATTTCTGTTCCAGCTGCGCGTTCGTCATCGGCGCATTCACACTCCCGATTGCATGTTCGATAAACCTTTCATGGACGTCTCCGTTTTTCATCGTCACTTGAATGCGAACTTGGTCTTCGTGTATGGCCTCACTAATGTCTACCTCGACCTTATCTCTTAGCGTCACGATATCGCGATCTTTCACACGTTCATCGGTAAACTGCGACACGCCGGCCTTGCCGTCAAGAAATCCGCAAGCCACGCAATGATAAACACTGAACTTCCCTTCCAATCCGGTCTCGGGCTGCTTTTTTCCAGTTAATTCTTTTACAAGCGGGTGAGCCAAAAGGTGAATCGACTGGACGTCGTCAGCTTTCAGATCGTAGTTTTGCTGAAGCTGGATCGCCGCATCGATGGATGGATGCGTGACAACCCCGCTTGCAAACGGTTTGTAGCTGTTGTTTAGAATCTCCCAAGATTCTCCCCAGCCGTCCGTCAACCGCTCTAATTTCGTCTCATCGGTCAACACGGCATAATAGCCGCGCGGCGCCTCAAGCGGTTGTTTAGAGGTCGTAAATCCGGATTCGGCGAGCAGCGCCGCCATCAGACCGTTCATCGCCGCTTTCCCTGGATGGTACGGCTTTGTCATCGTTCCAAACATTTCCCGTAATCCTGTCGGCTCCGTCGCCGCCAACCCGATCGCGTAAGTAAACCGTTCTTCATCTAATCCTTGCAGCTTCGCCACCGCCGCTGCCGCCCCGATCGTCCCGGCCGTTCCTGTGATGTGCCAGCCGCGCCAGTAATGAGACGGATAAAGCGCTTGCGCGAGCCTCTGTTCGACCTCACAGCCGACGATAAACGCTTCCAATACGTCTTTCCCGCTTTTTTGATAGTGCTCAGCGTAAGCAAGAATTGCCGGAAACACCGGAGCCGACGGATGAAGGATCGTATCAAGGAACGTATCATCGAAGTCGAAGATATGAGAAGACATCCCGTTCAGCAGAGCCGCAAACAAAACATCCGTCCGCTCTTTTCTCCCTAACACCGTCGCCTGCTTTTCACCGTTGATGAGCGTTGCAACTTTCAACACTTTTTCCATCGACGGATGCTTCGATGCACCAATCGCTGCCCCTGCCCAATTGAGCAAACTTCTTTTCGCCTCAGCAATCGTCTCCGGCGGCAACCTTTCCATTTTTGTCTCGATTACGTGTTTCACTAACTGTGACGTGATCATCTTTGTCCTTCTCACTCCTGAACGCTCAGCTGTCGAGCCTTTCTTTTGCTTTCTTATAAACGGGATAGTCCACGAGCCGACCGTTCACGCTGATCGAAGCGAGACCTTTCCGCTCGGCGTCCTCAAATGCTTGAACGATTTGTTCCGCCTCGCGCAATTCATTCACCCCCGGTGAAAACACCTCATGAACGGTATCCAATTGCTTTGGATGGATAATAAGCTTTCCCTTAAAACCGAGCCGCTTGGCAGCATTCGTTTCATCGCGAAGACCTTCGTTATTTTGCAAGTTTGGGTAGACCGCATCGATGGGCGGACCGATTTCTGCGGCCCGCGAGGCAATCACGATGCTTGAACGGGCGAATAACAGTTCTTCCCCCCCTTCGGATAATTCGCATCCGACATCGAACGAAAAATCGATCGATCCGAATGCGATACGGCTGACGAGCGGATCGGCGGACGCGATATCGTAACAAAACTGCACGCCTTTGGCGGATTCAACGAGCGGGATCACCTCGCAGTTCGCTTGTGCATCGTTTTCCGCCACTTCGCGAATGAAGTCGCACACTTGCTGAACGCCGTCTTTCCTTTCTGCTTTCGGAACGACGATGCCCTGAGCCCCGCCTTTTACGGAACTGGCGACATCTTCCCTCCAATACGGAGTGGAGACATCATTCATGCGAACGAAGATCGGTTTGCGGTCCGCAAGCACCGGCAGCAGCTCTTGAACGAGACTTCTGGCTTCCTCTTTTTCCGAATACGCGACCGCATCCTCCAAATCGAAAATCACGCAGTCTGCCGCAGTCGAAACGGCTTTCTCCATCATTTTTCTCTTTTTCGCCGGCACAAACAAATACGATCTTGCTGGTTTCATTTCCCTCCTCCTATTCGATTGCCTAATGAGGTTCCTTTATTTTGCAAGCCAGAGCGACAACTGCGGGAAGATGATTATAAGAATGAGCACTGCCACCATTAAAAAGAAAAACGGAACGACGCCGCGAACGACAGCACCAATCTTCTCTTTCGCCACCCCGCTGACGACGAACAAGTTCAAGCCGACCGGCGGTGTGATCATGCCGAGCTCCATGTTGATCGTCATGATGACTGCGAAGTAGATTAAATCGATGTGAAACAGGGCAAGAATCGGCAGGAAGATTGGTAACGTAATCAACGTGATCGACGTCGGTTCAAGGAACATGCCAAGAATGAAGAACAAAATGTTAACAGCGATTAAGAACACCCATTTGTTCGACGTGTTGTCATTAATGAACGTCGCCACCGTTTGCGGTACTTGTTCGATCGTCAAGAACATGCCGAAAATGACAGCGGACGCGATAATTAAATAAATCATCGCCGTGATGTTGATCGATTCGTTCAACATATCGCGCAACCGTTGAAATGTCATCTCGCGATAAATGAACAACGACACGAGAAACGCATACAAACAAGCGAGAAATGCCGCTTCACTCGGCGTCACGACCCCGCCGTAAATGCTGCCAAGAATTAACACCGGAAGAAGCAGTCCCCAAATCGCTTTCAACGTTTTTTGGCGGCGGTCTTTCCATGTTTGCTTCGGCACAACGCCGAATTTTTTCATATTGGCGTATACGATCGCTGAAACGACAAGGACGAATGTTAAAATGATCCCCGGAACGATTCCAGCTTTAAATAGTGCGGTGATCGATTGCTCAGACACGACGCCGTAGACGATCATCGGAATCGAAGGCGGAATCAAAATCCCAAGCGTACCCGCTGCAGCGACGAGACCCATCGAATATCGTTTGCCGTAACCGGCTTTTACCATCGCCGGAATCATAATGCTCCCAATCGCCGCAGCAGTTGCCGGGCTCGATCCTGAAATCGCAGCGAAAATCATACAGGCAAGGATGGTTACAACGGCGAGACCGCCGCGAATATGACCGACCCAAGCTTTCAAGGCTTCAATCAAATGATAAGATATGCCGCCCTTCGACATGATGATGCCGGTCAAAACGAAGCCGGGGATCGCCATCAATGTAAAGGAGCTTAACTGGGAAAACATTTTTTGTATGACGGTATACATCGTGAAATCAGACATAAGAAGAGCGATCAAACTGGACAATCCGAGACTGACCGCCACCGGGACACGCAAAATACAGAGCAGAACGAAAAGACCGAATAAAATCATGACCGGAATACTCATTACAGTTGTCCCCCTTGCTTGTCCGAAACATAGCTGTCATGTTCTTGATGCAGCACGCCTTCGACTTCATCTTTGTCGCCGATAACTGCCTTGTACGTTTTTAGAAGAAAATAAATGCCGAGCAAGAACATGGAAATGGGCAATACGATGTAAGGGATCCAAAGCGGAATCTTCAGCGCAGTGGAAACAAATGCGTTTTCCTTGGCGATGAGCAGCATCTGCATCCCGGTGACTGAAAGAAAGAAGCTGTAAAACGCTCCACACAAATTTGCGATGACCGCAACAACTCTTTTTACATTGAACGGAAACATATCATATACGACGTCGACGGCAATATGGTGGTTTTCCTTCAAAGCGCGTCCAAATCCGATAAAAATTGCCCAGGGCATAAGAATTTCGACGATTTCTAGAAGCCCGAACTGCGGATTGTTGAACACGTAGCGCATAGCAACTCCATACAAACTGACAAGGATCGCAGCGCTGAAAAAGACGAATGCCGCATATTCTTCAACTTTCTCCAACCATTTAAGCGCTTTCAAAGATACCGTACCCCCTTCAATAATCACTTTGAAGATTGTATCCAGTTGACAATCTTCATTTTTATGCCTTTAACTATACTAAATCACATCCGAAAAATAAATAGAAAATTAGTATTTGATTTTATTTTTTTCATATTGACAACTTTATACGGGTCTGCTATTCTTTTTTCAAATATATACTGGCGCTTGTATCCAGAATCCACAAGCTCGCTAAACCGATTCCTGTTAAGGGGGTGATCGTAAGGATTGAGCAAAGGCTGAGGACTCACCAAAGATGAAAGCGCTAACACTATGATCCTCTATTATTTCCTTTTGTGATGGAAGGTTTACACGTGCAGCCACCATCTTCATTATGCTGCTCTTGTCATCATTTCCATTTCATTGGATCCATGATCCGATTCTTTTTCACGATAGAGGGAATAGACCCAATTTTATTCAAGCACAAGGGGGAAAGAGAATGAGTCATTTCAAGAAAAGCTTTGCGTTGGTTTTAGCAGTCATCATGATGTTTGCCCTGGCTGCATGCGGAGGCGGTTCGGACAGTTCTTCAGGGGATAAAGGATCGGGCGATGGATCATCTTCCGGAGGCGAGGGCATCCAAGAGATGACGATCAAAATCTCGCACGTAGTCGCGGAAAACACGCCGAAAAACAAAGGCGCAGAAGCGATGGCGAAGTATATCGAAGAGCATTCCGACGGCAAGATCAAAGTTCAAGTGTATCCGAACAGCTCGCTTTTTGGTGATAAAGACGAAGTTGAGAACTTGATTGCCAACAACGTTCAGTTTATTATTCCTGACCTTTCGAAAATGGTTGGCAAAAACCCGGCATTTAACGTACCTTCGCTTCCGTTCTTGTTCGCGAACAACGAAGAAGCGTATAAATTCTGGGACGGTGAAAAAGGCCAAGAAGTGTTGCACAGCTTGGAAGACCAAGGCATCATCGGTTTGAAAATGTGGCCGAACGGACCGAAACAATTGACGAACTCGAAGCATCCGGTGACGAAGCCTGACGACTTGAAGGGGATGAAGCTTCGTGTACAAGGCGGCCAAGTACTCGCTGCCATCTTTGAGAATCTCGGCGCCGGCGCCACGACGATTCCGTTCTCCGAGCTATACACGGCGTTGCAGCAAGGCACGGTAGACGGTGAAGTCAACACGTTTAGCAACATCGACACGAAGAAACTCGACGACGTACAAAAGTATATGACGACGAACTGGGGGGCAGCCCGCGTCGACTACGCTTTGTTTACAAACACGAAGTTCTGGAGCAGCTTGAATGACGCAACGAAAGAAGTCATCCAAGGCGGTATTGATGAAGGCACGAAAGTCGCCCGATCTTCCGCGGAAGAATTGAACGCTCAAGGCTTGAAAAACTTGCAAGAGCGCGGCAAGATCGAAATTCACGAGTTGACCGACGAGGAGCGTCAAGCCTTCCAAGACGCACTTCAACCGATTTACGAACAGTTCGCCGATGAAATTGGGCAAGACGTCATCGACGCAGCAAAAGCAGCAGCTGGAAAATAATAAACCAAACCCCTGTTGGAGTCATCCGACAGGGGTTATTTCAAGTTAAATGACAATATCGAACGCCATGCGTTTAGCAGTTCGCCGCGCCGCCTCCTCCCCAAGCCATTTTTTTACGAGATGAAACGACATATGGATACCGGCTGAGATGCCTCCCGATGTGATGATCGAACCTTCGTCCACGAACTTCACGTCTCTTTGTACCAAAACGCTCGGAAATTCGGTTTCCAACCGATCAAGACTCGCCCAGTGAGTCGTTGCCTTTCTCCCGTCAAGCAACCCGGCTTTCGCCAACAGCAGCGCCCCCGTGCATACTGAAGCCATGATTTGCACTGATTGCATTTGCTTAGAAATCCACTGGATCACAATCGGATTGTTTATTTCTCGTTCTCTTGCACCATATCCTCCGGGAATGACCAACACATCGAAGGACGGCATCGATGCAAAACTGTAATCCGGCTGGACTTTCAATCCGTTCCGCGCGCGTATGAGGTTTCCTTTTTCCGATACGGTCTCAACGAGAAAAGGTTGGCTTCCGTCATTCCACGTCGTAATCGAGAAAACTTCAAACGGCCCGGCAAAATCCAACACTTCCACATCGTCAAACAGAAAGATGCCAACGCTCCATCGTTTGCTGTTCACACTCATAACCTCCAAACCTATTTCGGATCGATCAAAAGAGCAAATTCGCAACGTATATAACGAGTGTAATCGTAACACCGCTGCACAAAGTTGATACGATGACCGCCTGTGCCGCATATTCAGATTCATTTCCGTATTCCAACGCAAGGATTGCACTGTTTCTTGAAGTCGGTAATGCCGCAGCAATCAGCAGCGCTTTCGCCATCAGCCCGTCCAATCCGAGAACAAAAATAAACAATAAACCGAAGGCGGGACCGACGATGAGACGAATGAAACTGCTGAAGGCGATCGGCAACAAATGTTTCTTGAACCGCAACGTTGCCACTTGAACGCCGAGCGTAACGAGCGCAAGCGCGATAAAGCCGTCAGCCGCTTGAGAAATCGGTTCCCATACATAATTCGGTAGTTGGACATGGGTAACATTGAACGCCACACCGATAACAAGCGCATAGAAGATTGGAATTTTAAAAAATTCAGCGATCCCCTCTTTCAATCCTTTACTCGACACGCCGGCGTTGAATAAGCCAAACGTAAAAGTTAAAAAATTTTGAAAGGCTAACACGACGATCTGCACCGCAAGCGCATACGGATCGTTGCGAAAGGCGAGCTGATTGACCGGGATGCCGAAATTCCCATTGTTCGTCAAAACAATGCTGTTCGTAAAGCTGGCCAGAAACGGTTTGTCGTAATGAAAAATCCTTCCGAACGCTTGGGATACGAGCAGCAGCGCAACAAATTGCAAAAGCAAAAAGGCAATGACATGAAGAAACAAGTCAGCGGAAAGCTCCGCTTCGTACACTTTGGCAAAAATCAACGCCGGCACGAGGTAATACAAATTCAGTTTCGACAACGTGCGGTTGTCCAAATCGAAAAGACGATGCAACAAAACCCCTACCGCAACGAGAATAAATAAAGGCAAAATGACCGTTGTAAAAATCGTCCAAATGACTGTCATGCGTCTGGCGTCTCCTATTCTCTTATCTAGGAAAAACCCGGCCCATTTTGAGGGCCGGACAGCGCGGCACCCTTAAAGCGCCTTGATTTCTTCGCAAATGGCTTGTGTAACCTCTTTTGTCGTTGCATTCCCGCCGATGTCCTTCGTCTTGACGCCTTTTTCCAACACTTGTTCAATAACGTTGAGCAAGTGGTTTCCTAATTCCGCTTCGCCAAAATGATCAAGCATCATTTTCGCCGTCCAAATTTGCCCAATCGGATTAGCGATGCCTTGCCCGTAAATGTCAGGCGCCGAACCGTGCACCGGTTCAAACATCGAAGGATACTTTCCGTTCACATTAATGTTGGCAGCTGGAGCAATGCCAATGCTGCCCATGATCGCGCCGCCGATATCCGTCAAAATGTCACCGAACAAATTGCTGGCAACGATCACGTCGAAAACTTGCGGGCGGGTAACGAAAAATGCGGCGAGTGCATCAATGTGGTAGGAAGCGGTTTCCACATCCGGATAATCTCCTTTAACGTCTTTGAACACTTCATCCCAGAATGGCATTGAATGAACGATTCCGTTCGACTTCGTTGCGCTCGTCACATGCCCCCTTCTTTCCTTCGCCAATTCGAAAGCATAACGAATCGCTCTTTCCGATGCTTTGCGCGTGAAGATTGCATTTTGCACCGCCAATTCATCTTCCCCGCGATGGATGCGTCCGCCAACCTCGCTGTATTCGCCTTCACTGTTCTCCCTGACGACAATTAAATCAAAATCGTTCGGATTGACAAGCGGTGAACGCAAACCACTCATGAATTTCGCCGGACGAATGTTGATCGATTGTTCGAAGGAACGGCGTATGTTAATAAGCAATCCCCATAAGGAAATGTGATCCGGAACGATGCATGGATCACCAACAGCACCAAGGAATATGCCGTCGAAACTGGAAAGCGTGTCAATCCCGTCTTTCGGCATCATTTCCCCGTGTTCCGCATAATACTCGCAGCTCCACGGAAACTCTGTGTACTGAAAAGATAGTCCCCCATGTACTTCCGAAATCGCGTCCAACACTTTAAGTGCCTCAGGCACGACTTCTTTTCCAATTCCGTCTCCGGGAATCACGGCGATGTCAAATTTTTTCATCCTCATTCTCCTTTTTTGCTTAATAGTTGTTTTAAATGAGAAAGATCGTGTGCCGTATGTTCTTGCATAAGCCGCGAGGCGGTTTGCCCGTCGCGCTGTTTCAAATAGCGGAAAATCTCCTTATGCTCGGCAAAGATCGTTTCTTTTCGATTTTCGCCTTCAAAATTGATCACCCGGTAAAAATGCGTCAAAGAACGCAATTCGCCGAGCAATTTTTGCAGACGCTCATTCATGCTGAATGCGATAATATGATCATGAAAGGCTTCATTCGAGGAAACCCATTCGTTTTTATCAACGAACGGATTCTCAAACATTTCCTCCGTCTTTTTCAGCAATTGTTCAAGTTGTTCGAGCTGATGATCCGGCGCTCTTTCGGCGGTCAACTGGACCGCGAGAGATTCCAAAAATGCGCGGCATTGATAGATGTCTTCGACATCAGTCAATGTCGGCCGGTACACTTCCAACTGCGACTTATCATTAACAACGAGCAACCCTTCTTTGACAAGCGCGCGTACCGCTTCCCGCACAGGACTTCTGCTTACATTGAACTCCTTGGCGATTTTCGCTTCATAAATGCGATCCCCCGGTTCATACGAACCTTGGAAGATAAACGCCTTCAAGGTCTCTCGTAAATTTGCTCGTAATAAGGTTGGACCCGTTGCAGCTTGAAGTTTCCCATATATTCACCTTCCCATTGTCGGCTGTCGACAGCATACGCTTCGTCACTGCGATGAATCGAATTAGATTGGTCAGCGCCTATCACTGTTTGGTTACGGAACGAGTATTACTTTGCCGGTGTTCTTGCGGCTTTCCATCCATTTATGAGCAGCCTTCGCATCCGACAACGCATATTTTCGACCGATCATCATTTTTAAACGGCCGTCTTTGATCCATGTCAAAACTTTTTCAGCTGTCGGCCGCAACAACTCCGGCCGCTGTTTCCGTGTCGTGCCTAGACTAAATCCAAGGATCGCACGACAGGTGGGATATAAGTCATCTGTCTGATATTGCGCAGGTTTGCCTGAAGCATTTCCAAAGTTCACAAGTCTGCCGTACATCGCCAGGCAATGCAAACTTTTCTCTCCGGTGTCCCCAGCCACTGAATCTAAAATGACGTCTGCTCCGGTACCATTTGTAACTTCTCGAACGCGTTCAACAAAGTCCTCTTCTCGGTAATTGATCACAATATCTGCTCCGGCAAGTTTCGCCGTTTCTTTCTTTTCCTCGCTTCCGACTGTACCGATCACAAGTCGTGCACCGAGAATTTTGGCGATTTGAATGGCTGTTGTTCCCACACCGCCGGATGCCGCATGAATGAGAACCGATTCGCCTGGCTGTACCCGGCCGACTTGCGAAAGCAAATGGTAAGAAGTGAACGCAACGATCGGACAAGCCGCTGCGGCATCAAACGGCACACCATCAGGCAAAGCAAATGTTAAATTTTCATTCGCCACCGTAAATTCAGCATAAGACCCGGTCGTTGTCGGAAAAGCAATCACACGTTGGCCTTCCCGAAATGCCGTTACCTTGCTGCCGACCGCCTCTACCGTTCCGGCAACATCGACTCCAGGAATGTAAGGCGGTTGTTTCCCGCGATGGTAATTGCCGTAACGCGCCTTAAGATCGGCAAAATTAACAGCCGCCCCGCCAACGCGTATGAGCACTTGATCGGCTTTCGGAGTCGGCATCGCCACTTCTTCATAATTAAGTACTTCCGGTCCGCCGTATGATGAAACGACAACAGCTTTCATTTCAACCCCTCCAAACGTATTTTAAGTATGAATTCACCAATAGATGAAAGAAATCCTTCCCAAAGAATCAAAAGGAAACAAGGCCAAGCCATTTCCACCAGGTCAATGCAATGACGACCGTGACTGCCATCATTAACAAAGTTGCAAAAAGTCCGGGAATGAAAAAAGCACGTTGGGAAATTTGTCCCGTTCCGTGAATCATAATATTCGGCATCGATTCTACAACAAGGATATACCCATGCAAACACGTTAATGCAGCGGCAAAACATAAATAAAGCGGATCGACGCCGGCAGTCGCTGCCAAACCGAGATAAACCGGAATCAACGTGACGACGGCCGTTGATACATTGGACATAATTAAATGAATCAATTGCGTTGCAATAATAACGACGATCACGGCCGCAACCGGGTTATGCATGACAGTCAGCACCCAATCGTTTCCCGCGAGCACCTCCCCGATTTTATGCGCCGCACCTGACGCGTTAAAAGCATATCCCATAGAGAGCGTTGTACCGAGGATGAGGATCGTATTGAAATTAATTTTGACAGCATTCGACCATTTGGCACATCCGATACCCGGCAAAGTCATCAATGTCAAACCGATTAAGGCAGGAATGCTCGGATCCAGGCCGTGAAGCGGTTCCGTCATCCATAGAGAAACGATCAGTCCGAGAACGATAAGACATTTAATCTCAGAAGCATCCAAAGAACCGAACGCTTTCAATCTCTGTTGGATTTCAGCTTTTACTTGTGGGAAAGATTGTTCGCGCTTCTCCAAAGGAAAACATTTTAAAAGTACGATCCAAATACCCGGAATCATGATTAACCATAACGGCAACGCATATAAAAACCATTGAAAGTAACTGATTTCGATGTGAGCAAAGTCTTCGAGCATTTCAACCGTCAAAATATTGCTGATTGCTGCAGTCATTACCGCCGTACCGCTCACAGTGCTTCCAAATGCAACCCCAAGTAAGATTAACTTTCTTAATCGACTGTTTTGCTTTGCGCCGATCGTATCAAGGACGTTCATTGTGATTGGCAATAAAAGGGTGGTTCGCACGGCAACGGCCGGTATAAAAAAAGCTTGCACTTGCGGAATGATCAAGATGCTCGCCAGCAAACCTTTCGCGTTCCCTCCCCATCTCGCCAAAATAAAGTAGGTGATTCGTTTTGCGAGTCTCGTTTCGTTCACAGCTCTCGCCATCATCATGCCGCCGATGATTAGAAAGATTGCCGATGACGAAAATCCACTGTAGACGACATCCGTGGGGACCGGTTGCAACAATAGCATGGCAACCAGCGTCATAACGGCTGTCAACTCAATCGAAATGGCTTCGGTAATCCATAACATGACGGCACCAGCGACAATCGCAAGCATTTTGGCGGGTGCGCCGTGAAACGATTCAGGCAAACAAAAGAGCACCGCGGCAAACACCGCCATCGATCCAAAGATACCGAATAAGGACTTCTGATAAAAAACAGCCTTCCCGATGTTGATTGTTTCCTTGTTCTTTTTTGTCTGTCGGGCAATATCACTCATGTGTGCACTCAGTGCTCCTTTTCAGTTTCACCTTTTAAGTAAAATCTTCGTTCGGCTGTCGATTGTATCCAATACACAATTTAGATATCTTTAACTATACTAAAAATCCCGAAAAAAACAAAGGCTAAGTTTGTTCTCTTCGGGAATAAAATGGTTCATTCATTCAGTTGGACGAGACAGTCTACTGCATAAGGAATGAGCGCCGTTTTCGGCTGTCTTCCGCACTTGGCAGCCGCATTGTGATAGGCGCTTTCAATGGTTGACGACGGAATGAAAAACATTTTCTTCAATTCTACCGGGGCCATTTGATCTGTTACAAAATAGATGTCATGCTTTTGCAACACCCTAGCATACATGAACGCTTTCGACGAATGGTTTTTGCTGTTAAAGCCGGCCGACTTGAAATAATCAATCACTTCCTGGGGATCACGAGCATCGACAAGCAGCTGTGCGAACTTGCCTGCTCCGTCCGCGCATTCTGCGACAAGAATAATTGAACCGCCGGGTTTCGTTACCATCTCAGCGGTGGCAAGCGCTTTTTGCGCCTGATGCATGTCAAAGTCTTTCGGATATCCGCCCGGAGAAACAATCGTTACATCAAACTTTTCCTTTACCTTCACCGCCCAAACTTCTTTGCACACTTCCACGCCTTTTGCATGAGCTTCGACCAAATCGCCCGCAACGACCGATACGATCGCTCCATCGCTGTTTTTTACGACATTCACGATAAAATCAACCCCGACTTTTCTTGCCGCTTCCACCGCTTCTTCATGAAATGTATTTTTCTCCATCAATCCCATGACAGGGTATTCCGGGCGAATCGGGAAAGAATGATGCATCTCCAAACTCTTCAAGCCGGCGACCCCTGGAACGATGCTTTTTCGCCCGCCGCTGAAACCTGCAGATTGATGAGGGGTAATGATACCCGTAAGAATCGTCAAGTCGCTTTCAACGACGATGCGATTCACGATCACCGGCAAACCGCGTGTCGTTTCACCTAAGTCAACCAATTGGTTGGCGTCGGAAGCATCATGATTGATTACCGTGAAACGATCGTAAGCTTCTCGACCGATCATCCCGAGCAATTCCTCTTTAGTGTTTGCCCGGTGATTTCCCGTCGCGACTAATAATGTGATTTTCGAATCAGGAATCCCGGCTTCATTTAATTCCCGGCTGATTTCTTCCACGAACAATTGCGAAGGTGAAGGACGCGTAATGTCATTAATGACAATGACGGCGTTTGTTTTTCCTCGTGCAAGATCGATGAGCTTCGCCGATCCGATCGGATTCTTCATTGCTTTTTTCACAAGTTCCCTTTTTTCTGTAGGTACTGAAGTTTTTTGCGTCATCAAACACTCGATGTCAACGTCGAGTTCAAAAGTCAACTGTCGTTTTCCGTAAGGAATATTATAGTTCAATTTAATGTCCTCCCCAAATCAAAATGCATGTTTTCGTACATACGATCCGTACACCGGGAGAACTTTCCTTGGTGACCTTCATCTGCACCAGTTGCGAAACTTACCCCGGGATGTCGAGATTTACAAGCGGGGCATGCTGCTGTCCGCCAAAAACGTCTGGATCCATAAAATCACCTGAAGAAACGGGTCGCGGAAACGAAAATTTAAGGGCCATGGCTTCGTCACATTCGAAACATTGCACGTCTGATTCGTTGAGGTGATAAAGACTCGCGATGAGCGATTCATCCAAAATTCCGGTTTGTTTTACATGTTCAAAAGCCTTTCGGTCGGAAAATACCACATCAATCGTTAAAAAAAACGGCCCCGCGTTTTTCGCGCGTATCAACTTCGTCAATTCGTACAGCTTCATTGCCTTTCGCCTCCGAATCATTTATGTCATCCGATAAGTAAACGACACGAGTTCCAATGGATCATCCAGTTCAATGACATGATTCAAGCTAAACCGATAGCAAACCCCTAACGCAATGTTCGGCGGCGAATAAGGAAAAGCAATCTGACTTGCCAATCCCGACCATTCCTTGACGGGGTGATGGAGAGCCGTATGCCACACAATCGCCATAATGGAATGTGCCAGTTCCTCGGTTTCCGCCAGTACCTCCATTACGATGCCTGCTTCATGCCCTTCCAATCGCGCGATTGGCTCAAGTACGCCCATCGAACCCGATTTTCCATAAATACGAAAATGCAATTGATACCGAGATGAATCGAGCCCGAGACTCGCCTTGACTTTCTTTTTGATGCTTGCCTCCACACCATATAAAAAAGAATCCAATTGCTTTAATACAATAGGATCCCGAATGCCACCGACGGCGATTTGGCGATATCCGGCTTTTTCAACGCCTTCAACACGAACCGTGTACGCTTGAGCATGATGGAACTTGCTGTTTTTCACCCTTACTCCGCGATCTCCATCTTCATGATAAGTCGAAGCCGACGTATCCAAAACGCCGGACGGTTCGACTAATTGAAACGGGTTGCTGTTTTCATACAGCGTATGCGAGACAACACTTACCGGCGTGCAACGCATTTCCGGGCTCATTGGTTCGACGCGAAACGAATCTTCCCTGACCCATGCCATTAAACAATCCGGATACAAGCGATGCTCGACACTGCCTGTGCCGCACTCCAAAACTTTCGCTGCATGCCAAGCCGGTCCTTCACCAATGCCTTTCATGATCGGAACCGCCGTATAAATCGAGATGTCGCTCGAACGTCCCGCGATCACCACCTGTGCCCCTTCCTTCAAAGCGTGAATATAAGGCTCGGGACCCATTAAACCAACAATGCGTTCCAATGAATCGATGGATTTTTCAGTGATTTCAGGCGCCGGTTGCAAATCCTTCACTTTTCCATTCTTCCAATAATCAGCAAACGTTTCCTTCTCAATTTCCGACTGAATGACCGCCAATTTAAAATGAAGATCATCCTCTGTCGCGATTTCTTCAACGATTTCAACGGTCCAATCGACATGAGGACGTCCGCCGGCGGTTCCGGCAGAACCGACCAAAACAGGAATCCCGTACTTGATGCCTCCGCTAATCATGATGCGCAAATCTCGTTTCACCGCTTCTCTCGACGACATCGGGATTCCGGCACCCAAATAATACGGACCTGGATCCGTCGATCCCGCATCACAGCCGATAACGTCAGGCTTTAATTTCATCGCTCGCTCAAAAGACGCTTCCAAAAACCCCGTCCCCAACAACCCTGTTGCCGCAAGAACTTTGACTTCCTTCAATTTCTCTCTCCCCTCTGGCTGGAAGCACGCAGAAGAATGGTTCTCTTAATGCTTTTCTTGCTTTAACCGCCTTAACAATACGTTTTCTCCCGCCTGTAGATTGTACTCAACCAATGTTCCGACCTTATTTGAGTTGCCTTCCTTCAATGCGCTTAATATTGCTTCATGTTCTTTAATGACTTCTTCGGCACGACCGGGAATCGAAAAGGCGGAAATTCGAATGAACCTCCCGATTTGATTAATTTGTTCAATCAAAGCGATCAATCGTACATTTGAACCGAGACGATAAATCGTCGAGTGGAATTCCCTGTTCAATAAATCCGCTTCGTTCCAATTTCCCATTCGTAACACGCTGGAAAGTTTCTCATGGATGCTGCTTAACTTCGCCAATACTTCCGGACTCATTTTCGAGGCAGCTTTTTGGGCAGCCAACCCTTCAAGACATTTCCGAATCTCGTATATATCCTGAATGTCTTCGATCGTAATCTCAGCGACTCGTGACCCCCTGTTCGGGATGCTTTCTACCATACCTTCCGCTTCCAACATACGAATCGCCTCACGCAACGGCGTTCGGCTAATGCCAAGGTCTTCACATAACTCGGTTTCTACTAATTTTTGTCCGGGTGCTAGATTGCCGGACAAGATTTCTTCTCTCAAAATAGCAGCAATCCGCTCTCTTGCCGGGGTTTGTTCAACTTTTTCCATACGTAAAATTCCTTTCGTACATAATAATGTATACAAAAAGCTTAAATAATAGATTCACCGCCGTCAATATACAAGGATTGCCCGGTTATATGCTTAGCAGCATCTGATGCCAAAAACAACGCTGCCCCAACATGGTCGTCAGGTTGAGCCATACGCCGCAGCGGAATGCCCGCCCGAAAAAAATGTCGATCTCCGTGGATGCGATAATCCAAAGAACTTTTGCCGTCCCGCTCCATCGACGTTTGCATGAGCGGCGTGACCGTTCCTCCTGGACAAATCGTATTTACACGAACGCCATACTCGGCCATCTCAATCGCCATCACTCGCGTCAATTGTACGACCGCCGCTTTAGAAGCACTGTAAGGTGCCATCCGCCACCTCGGAATTTTCGCCGAAATCGATCCGATATTAATGATCGTTCCGTTTCGATTTTCAATGAAAACTTTGCCCGCATGCTTCGAGCATAGGAACGTTCCCTTCAAATTTACGGACAAAATCAACTCCCAATCAGCTTCACTGACCTCAACGGTCGGCGTTTTCTTACAGACGATACCTGCACTGTTCACCAAGATATCAATGTGTCCCGCCGTTTGCAGCGTTTCAGCAACCATTTTTTCGACGGAAGATTCATCACTGACATCGCAGGCGAGTGCAAAAGCCGTTCCGCCTTCCGCCTCATCAATCATCGCCCTCGTGGATTCCGCGCTTTCCTTGGAAAGATCGGTAACCGCGACCGTTGCCCCTTGGGAGGCAAATCCTAACGCGATCGACTGTCCAATTCCACTTCCGGCTCCAGTTACGACGACCACCTTATGACGCAACTCCTCGAATTTCATACAGATTCCTGCCTTTCACCCATTCGTCATCCCATCTCAGACAAGATCACATCGGTCATTTCATCCGTATGCGCTGTGCCACCCAAATCAGGAGTCAATCCTTTTCCGTTCTTCAATGTTTCGGCGACCCCTCGTTCGACGTCCTTCGCCGCTTCGAACAGTTCAGGCATCGACAGGTGAGCAGCAAGCCAATCCAACAGTAATTTACCTGATAAAATTTCCGCCACTGGATTCGCGATGTGAAGTTCAGCAATGTCCGGGGCAGATCCATGCGTCGCTTGTCCCATCGCATGTTCAATTCCCGCGTTCAATCCCGGGGCCAACCCGAGTCCGCCGACCAAGCCTGCGGCTTCATCCGAGAGCACATCCCCGAAAAGATTAGTCGTCACAATAACGTCAAACCTTTCGGGATACATGACAAGCATCATGGCGAACGCATCGACATGAAAATCGTTTAACTCAATATCCGGATACTCCTTTGCGACTTCCTTGCAGCACTCCAAGAAAAGGCCGCATCCGCGCCGCAGCACATTCGCTTTATGAACGGCGGTTACTTTTCCTCGGCGGCTTCTCGCCAATTCAAACGCTTGGCGCGCCACTCTCAAGGATGCTTTTCGCGTGACGACTCTTACGGAAACGACCGTATCCTCTGTCGGACGAAACTCGCCGTTTCCGTCCAACACATTTCGATCGGCATACATCCCTTCAGTATTCTCCCGCACAACAACCAAATCGACTTCCGGAAATTTCGTTTTCACACCGGGAAAAGCGCGGCTCGGGCGAATGTTCGCGAATAACTCATAGTTCTTGCGCAAATACCCGCTCGGATTAATGAAACGTTTATCGTTGATCGGATACGTATGATGGGTTACAGGTCCCAAGATCCAACCCGAATAATCGGGCAGTTTGTCCAACGTTTCTTGTGGAAGCGTGCTTCCGTGGCTTTCCAAGGCCGACAAGCCGGATGGAAGCATGGAAAAATCCGTTCGTACCCCTTGTTTCGCGCACGCCTTTTCCAATACGCGCATCGTTGCCTGTACGATGTCCGGACCGATGCCGTCGCCTTCAAGAACTGCGATTTCAACAGATTTCATCGTTCTTTTCACTCCAGTACCATAGTGACTTCTTCTTCATAAATAGTCAGAACACGCCGACGCACTACATCCGCAAGCTCAATCGGAACAAAACAAATGCCGCTGTCATCGGCGATCACGAAATCTCCGGGACAGACTTGAACGCCGCAAAACGAAATCGGTTGATTGACGCTGAATCCTTCCAACCTTCCTTGCCCGGTCATGCAGGAAATCCCCCGCGACCATACAGGCAATTTCATGGCGATGATTTGATCAACATCACGGATCGCACCGTCCACGAGGATACCAGCCAATTTTGCTTTTTTGGCGTGGGACGCCGCAAGCCCGCCGAGCACTGAATATTGTGCATCCCGATCGCCTTCAATCACTATGACATCCCCTTGTGCGGAATGCGAAAATACGAATTGATGAGCCAAGCGCCTCCCTTCCTGATGCGCCTTTCTCTCCGGCAAATAGCGAAGGGTCACTGCCGGCCCCACGATGCAATTCCCCCTCGTCAAAGGGGGAACTTTCGCGGCAGGAACAGCGAGCCGATACCCGAGTTCATCCAAAACATCGGAAACCGTTGCGCTCAAACCGGGTATATTTCGCAAAGGAGCAAATCGTGTTGGGTCGGGACGTTTCGCCATAGGATGGACGACAGGCGGCTCGTACGTACCGATCGCTGCACGCTTATGTTGTCCCGCCTTTTGATTGCTCATTTGTGAGACTCGACCAACAAAGGCGCATTCGCATCCAGGCGTGCCAAATCGGCCGCACACATGTCTGAATAATAAATACAAAGCGCTTCCGGCGTATTCGGAATTTCATTCGAAGAGATGGTGTGATTAATAATAATTTGAACGACAGCCATCGGAAAGCCCTCAGCCTCAGCTTTAAAGGCTCCGTAAAATCCGTGCTGATAACGTTTGCCTAGATCGCTTTTGTGTGCTTTACCGTCCGAATCGGGTTCATATTCAACCAATTTACAAACGTCATGAAGAATTCCCGCTGCGAGCAACACGTCCATGTCTATTTTAGTGCCTACAAATTTTTTCCCTTGATTAGCAAGATCAACCGCCCCATCAACGACTTGATTGACATGCTCGACTAAGCTGATTTCCGGTGCCAAAGAATTATAAGGACAATCGTGAAGGCCGTCCCAAGCGCTTTTATCCCAAACCTCCACCCAAATTTTGATGATTTTTTCTACCCATTCTTTATTCTTGATGTTTGCTAATTGCGGGAAACTGTCTCTTACGGCATCCGCTTTTGAATTCATGTCTTTTCTCCTCCGCAATCTCCTGAAAAAAATTCTTTTGGTCATCCCCGTTATTCGACATGTACAGGTTTCACGCCGAATTGAACGGCAACTCGAGAAATTTGCCTGACGACTTCCGCATTTAACGGGATGCCTTCTTTTTTACGCTGCGCTTTCAAAAGAAATTCACGCTCGCCGGGCATGAGTACGACATCCGTTCCTCTCGCTTTCTTCGAATTTTTCAATTCGCGAATGAACGTATCCGCCCTTTTTTTGTATTCTTTGAGTTCGACGAAATGGGCAATATCAATGGCCATAAATGTATGTCCCGTGTTTTGCGGCTCTCCCAAATTGTAAAATATGTCTTTCACTTCGCTCCCTATCGCACCTCCGGTCAATAATCCTGCGATTGCGCCTACCATCACCGCCAAACCAGAGCCTTTATAGCCGGCAAGCGGCGCAGCCAAGCCCTCCAAAGCTTCGTGCGCGTCAATCGTCGGTTCCCCGTATTTGTTCAGTGCCCAACCTTCAGGAATATTGTCTCCACTGTAGGAAGCCAGCTTGATTTTACCGACAGCTGCAACGCTCATCGCCATATCGAGCAATAACGGCAGCTCTTCCCCAGCGGGAGCCCCGATCGCCAAAGGATTGTTGCCGAGCAGTTTATCAACGCTTCCCCAAGCCGCCATCACGTTGACAGAAGATACCGTAAAGACAAGACCAATGACATCCGCTTCGAGCGCCATGTTGGCAAAATAAGCCGCAGCCCCGAAATGATTGCTGTGCTTGACTCCTATAAGTCCGACTCCGCTTGCCTTCGCTTTCTTGATCGTTTCATTCATGGCTCGGTAACTGACGACTTGACCCATCCCGTTCCCACCGTCCATTAATGCAAAGGACGGTCCATCCTTTACGAGTTTCGTTTCCACTTTCGGCGAAACCGCACCGCCCGTAATCCTTTGCGGATATACATTGAGCCGCATCGTTCCGTGCGAATGTACACCGCGCAAATCGGCATCGACCAGTGTATCAGCAATAATGTCGGCCTCATCTTCGGGTGCGCCCAATGCTTGGAAAACTTCACTCGTCATGCGAAATAGATCTTCCTGCCGAACGACCACACGGTTTGAAGACAAACGATAACCTCCCCAAAAAGCTCTCTCTATGTGTCGTACATTCATGCAATACTAGTTTTTGAATAAAAATAGGATTGAAGCAGGAACCCCGAACGTTTCGTGAACATTCGGAAGTTCCATTTGTAAAATTAATGACTTGCGGATGAAACCGATGACGTTATCAGCTTATTTCGAAGGACGCTTCCACTCGTATTCTTTCGCCAAATCTTGGATCGCACTTAAAATATCCTCACCGATAACGTCTTTGTAACTGTCAATGACCGGTTTCGTAGCTTCTTGCCATTTGGCGAGTTCGTCATTGCTCAACTTAATGACGGTTCCGCCGCCGTCAATTTGTTTTTGCAGCGCATCTTCATTGGCCTTCTGCGCTTGTTCCCAGTTCCATTTTTCTGTATCTTTCAATGCCGCTTCGACTTCTTTCTTCACGTCTGTCGGCAGGCTTTCCAGCCATTGCTTGTTTGCACAGATGACGTAAATATCGAGAATGTGATCAGACGTCGTTGTATATTTAGCCAATTCGTAAATTTTCGCGCTGACGTTGGCGTTCGGAGTCGGTTCAACTGCATCGATGACACCTTGTTGCAACGAAGAAGGAACTTCTCCCCAGTCGATCGTGATTACGTCTGCACCCAAAGCTTTAAAGGTGTTCACGTAGTTTTTGCCGCCGGGAACACGAATTTTGACACCTTTCAAATCATCGATCGTGTTGATAGGTTTGCTCGCGCTGACCATCCGCCAACCGTTCAACCAAACGTTCGTGATTTTGACGCCCTTTTCCTCAGGACCGGCAAACAATTTGGCGCCGATGTTCGGATCAGCAATCGCAGCCGAGATCATATCCGGTGATTTAAACAAGTAAGGCAACCCGAACGCTTGAAGTTTCGGAAACTGCCCCGACAACACGCCGGGAACCGGCGCCATCAGTTGAATTTGGTTTTGCTGTAAAGCTTGAAGCTGTTTCGATTGGGCAAACAACGAACCGCTGTCGTAGATTTGAACATCCACACGATCACCAACACTTGAAGACTCAAGCACTTCTTTAAAGTGCCGCCATGACTGACCTTTCAACGTATCAGCAGCAACGTCGTTATTTACTTTGATGGTAATTTTTTCTCCGGAAGATTTATCACCGCCGTTGGCACTTCCTTGATCTCCGCCCGACGATGAATTTGGAGCCGAAGAATTGGAACAACCAGCTGCCGCAATCAATAGTAAGATTAAACTGAAAATCGCTATGATCTTGATCTTCACAATGAAACACCCCTTTTTAATGTTAATTCCCCATAAGATTTGGCAAAAATAGCGTAATGGCCGGAACATAAGTGACGAGCAACAAGATGAGAAGTAAAATGAATACCCAAGGAATCGCGGATCGGATCACCTCCAACATGCTTTGTTTCGTAATGGCGCTCGCCATGAAAAGATTGACACCGACTGGCGGCGTAATACAACCTATCTCCAAATTCACGACTGTCAAAATCCCGAAATGGATCGGATCGATGCCAAGGGCGACAGCCGAAGGAAAAAGTACAGGCATAAAAATGAGAATGATCGGCGTGGCATCCATCAAAACCCCTGCGACCAATAGGGTCAAATTGACCATGAGCAAAAATACAATCGGGCTTAGATCGATGCTTACTAAGTAGTTGGCCAACATTTGCGGGATTCTTTCGTTGTTCAACTCGAAGCTGAACAACAAAGCCGATCCAACAATCATCAAAATCATTCCGATATTCGGAGCGGATTTAGCAACGACTCTTGGAATGTCTCGATAGCGGAAATCACGATAA
The DNA here is from genome assembly GCA_035700025.1 of Bacillales bacterium. Taxonomy (NCBI): domain Bacteria; kingdom Bacillati; phylum Bacillota; class Bacilli; order Caryophanales; species Caryophanales bacterium. The sequence continues at coordinate 27,733 of DASSOY010000075.1, forward strand.
ATGACACCGGCAACGACGAGACACGTTAAGATCGTAACCATTGAAGCTTCGGTCGGCGTAAAAATGGCCGATACAAAACCTGGTACGCCATAAATACCGACGAAAATGACGAATGGAATGATGAGCGTCCAAACCCCGTCGCGAAGCATTTTGCCTCTTTGCTGAAACGTGAATGTCCGTTTTTCGCCGGGATCCCAGCCTTTGTTTGCAAAAATGATGATTGCAATCAACAATGCGGCTACGATGATTAACCCCGGAACGATCCCTGCCAAAAAGAGCTTGACGACCGAAGTCCCGGTAACCGTACCGTAAATGATCAGCGGAACGCTTGGCGGAATAATAATCCCTAAAGTGCCGCCTGCGACAATGCTGCCAATCGCCAGCCGCTTATCGTATCCTTTTTCCAACATTTTCGGAATGACAATGTTGCCGATCGTGGCAACCGTAGCCAAACTCGATCCGGAAATCGAAGCAAACATTGCACAAGCCACCAATCCCGTAATCGCCAATCCGCCGCGAAACGAACCAACGACGGCGTCCGCCATGTTAACAATTTTCCGGCTGATCGTGCTGTGCTCCATAATCCCGGATGCCAGCAAGAAAAACGGAACGGCCATAAGCGGAAAAGATGCCAAGTTTGAATAAAATTGGCCGGACAAAATGTTCAACGGTGTATCCGTGAACAAAAAAGCCAAAACAACAGAGGAAAGCCCAAGCGCAACGAAGATCGGTGCATTTAAGACCAAAAACAAGACGAGAAACAGGACCAAAACGATAAATGGCAATGGAATCAACAATCATCACCCTCCCCTAATAAGGCTCACAACATTGCGGAACCCATGAATCGTCATGAAAAACGTGCTGACGGGAATTCCGATAAATTCCACCCATGCGGGCAAATAGGTGAGCAGCGATGTTCCGCCAAATTCGACTAAGAAAAAGAAATAATGGATACTAAAGTAACAAAGTGTTCCGACAAATAGAGTTGTCAAAAGATTGGCAATAAGATTGATCTTGCTTTGCCACGAAATCGGAAATGCTTTCATCACAATGTCAATCGATATATGTTCTCTCGATTCGATCGCAGCCGCGCCGGCAAACAACGATCCCCATACCGCTAACATCACGACAATGCCATTCCCCCACGGCCAGCCAGTGCTGAATACATAACGGGCAATGATTTGCACGATACCAAGAGCAACCGCCCCAAGCAAACAAAACGTTGTCAACCATTTTTCCAAGCGCATGATATAAGTCATTTGCCACCACCCTCGACGGTTCGTTCTTCGATCGTGTAGTATTCGTCCAATCCGATCGTGTCTTCGATTTGTTTGCGTACGCGAATCATTTCCTCCTGATCAAGCCCAGTATCACCGGTCTCATATAACGTTTTGAACAGCTTGTACACCGCTTGGGATGCAACATTAATTGCGGAAATCGCATCATAATCCATCTTGTAGCCCATTTCATCAAGCTGTTGGACGGTGAAAAGCGGACGATTCGCACGGTTTCCAGAACTGTTCACATAAACGACCGGCCCATGGATGAGCTTTGGCGCCCATTTCGCTTCTTCCCGGTTGTTCGGAAAAACCATTACCATGTCAGCTCCCGCAGCAAGTGCATCATTGGATCGCCGAACGCCTTCCTCGAAAGACTCCGTTCGCATCGTGTCGGTTCTCGCAATGATGACAAAATCAGGATCCGTCCGAGATTGAACCGCATACTCAATTTTCATCAAAAATTCCTCGGCCGAAACCGTATGTTCCACGCCTTTGTGGTAATGAACCCGTTTTGGATAAAATTGATCCTCGATGTGTATGCCTGCTACGCCTGCCCTTTCGAAATCCCTTACCGTTCGCACGATATGGGCAGGTTCACCGAAGCCGGCGCCAGCATCAACGACTAGCGGAATGTCTACGGCACTGGTAATGTTCCGGCATAAATCAGTAACATCTTTGAGTCCCATCAATGGCTCAGAAACGGCGAGATGAGATCCCATTGCGTAACCGCCGAGACTGATGCATCGAAATCCAATTTGCTCGGCTATTCTCGCGCTCAACGGATCATAAGCGACTGGTGAGACAATAATGCCCGGTTCTTGAATCAGTTGACGAAGCTTCGTTGTCGTCTTAACCACTACAACCCCTCCAGGATGTTGAATTAAGAAAACGCTTACATTGCTGGCGGCCACCGCCTCCTTTACTCAACCATGATCTTCTATTGATCAAATTTTGAATACATAATATTGAACAAAGTATAATGTATACATTATACGATGTCAACGGTATTTCGATAATATTTCGAATTTTTTAACTCCCGTTCGTTATATGTCAAAAGGCCAACCATTGTCGGTTGACCTTTCATCATACCTCGTTTCAAAGGATCCTTCACTATAAAATGGACAGATCCCAAAACTTACTAATTACTTCAGTTGTTCATGAACACATTACCCACGGCATACCGGCACACCCTGTATTTTTTCACCGGCAACAATTCCTCACTCCTAATCGCCCCAGTTGCGGTCTTGTAAGAAACGTAAAATGTCTTCATGAAGCCGATCCTTTTCCTCGCCATTCGTGATTACATGCGGAGAATGATCGTACCAATGAAGCGACTTCTCTTCCGATTGGACGCGTTCATAGATGATTTCAGCACTTTTTGGATCAATGACTTCATCGTGCGCAGCTTGAATGACAAGCAACGGTGCTCGTATGTCTTCAAGATGGCCGTAAACCTCGCTGTATAGCTCATGAATTCCTTCGAACGGCAGCAAAGGAAGCTTTTTCAATGCGGTCAGCTCCGCTTCGATCTGTTCAGGCGTTTTGTTCTCAAGTTTTTTGTATTCCCGTCCATAATTCATAACATCCTCGAGCAAGCGTTCACGGCTTTTAGCCGCAATAGGTGAACACATCGTCGCAACCGCACGAACCGGAAATGAGTACGCCAGCTTAAGGGACAAGACTCCGCCGAGCGAGAGGCCGATCACCGCCACACCCCCTTCGACTAACGACTGAATTTCGCGATACCCTTGAACGGCGTTTCGCCACCAATCGGAAGCTCTTGATTGCAATAGTTGATCTGGAGGCAATCCGTGTCCGTCATAGATCGGCGCATGGCAAGTGAACCCATTTTCTTGTAAAAATCGCCCGAGTTTACGCACGTGAGCGGAAGTACCCGCAAAACCGTGCAACAGAAGAACGCCGTGATTTCCTGCATGGTACGTAAATGGTTTTGGCCGGATCAGTTTCATGAGAGAACCTCCGTGACGTTGCTGTTTCTCGTTTATTTTGTTAGGATATTGGATCCTACTTAAAGCAAGCATATCTCATCTCGGCGCAATAGAAAAGAATGAGAGAACGGAACGATGTCTGCCATCCAAACCGACGAGGATGCTCGCAAACACTTCTCCTCCTGTGCTTTCCATCGATTAACCGTTACAATGCCGACATTTCTTGAATGAATTGATGAAAGGCATGGCTGGCGACTGCCGGATCGTCATTGAGGTAAGCCGCAGGGGCATTCCCCGGCCTGACTTTGGCATGAATGACCACGGGTTTTTCCGTCTCCGCCAAAGCCTCTTGAATCGACGCATCGAGCTGATCCGTTTCTTCTGCGTCAAGAACCGTTAACCCGTAACCTCTCGCGACATTGCCGACATTAATCTCGGTCGCCATCGACCGTTGCCCGCCGGTGGAATCGAAACAACCGTTGTCGAGAATGATCAACAGCCATTTCTTTGCATTCAAAAAAGAAGCGGACGCCAACACGTTCGGATTCATCAGAACGCCGCCGTCGCCTTCCAAGGCGATGCATTTGGCAATCGGCGAATCCGTCAAAGAAAGACTTACCCCTAACGCAATCGACGGCGAAAGCCCCATCGTATCGACGTTGTACAGATGGTTTGGCCGTCTGCCGAGACTGGCCCACTCCCTTGAAGTCGCTCCGCAAGCGGATACAACCGGCAATTTTTCCGTAAAAGGATATAAAGTTTGCAAAGCTTCCAATCGCGTCATCATTGTTCGGCACCCCCTTTAATGTTGAACATGACAATAATCGGGCGGTGCGTATCACGGCTGTATTTTTCCGCCTGCTGAATAACCGCGGACCATTCATGCAAAGGAACCCGGTAATCGAGGCGAAACGTTTGAATCGCCGCATTATCCAAAATTCTCGGCAACGGTTCGCTGAAGTTTTGGACGGCAGAGTTGATTTCACCCATACCCCCGCGTCTCGTGACCAAGATCAACATCGGCACGTGATAAGCGGTGCAAAATGCCGTTAAAGCAAGCAAAGAGTTCCCGATCCCGGTGTCTTGAATCAAGACGACCGGCGTTTTTCCGCCCAAACTAATCCCGGCAGCAATGCCGATGCCGTCTTCTTCGCGGCTGACCGGAAAAGAATGAACATCTTCACGACTTTCAAAGTGCTGAATGACCGCTGCGATCGTACTGCAAGGAATAAAAACAAGATGATTAGGCTTGACGGCTTCGATGCCGGCAATGATTTCTTTCGATGCTAATTCGTTAAAAGTGGCCATGTTATTGGTCGCCTTCCTTCTCCAGGTTGCTGTTTAATAAAACGAAACAAACGTATCCCGAAAGGTCATGTTAGTTTGTGATCGTTTTCATTCGCCTTGCTAAGACGAGAATCTTACCCGTTGCGCACTTGCTTTTTCACCAAATGAACGATGCGGGCACCGATTTCGAGCGACGCCGTTGCTGCCGGCGAAGGAGCGTTGCAAACATGAACAGCACGATCGTGTTTCACGATAAAAAAGTCATCCAGCAACTTTCCGTCCCGGGACAGTGCTTGGGCTCGAACACCGGCTTTCGCCGGAACTAGATCTTTCTCTTCTAATTGTGGAAAATACCTCTGCACATCTTTCACGAACGCACGTTTAGAGAAAGATTTGATCATTTCTTTCATACCTTCCCGCATATTCGATCCAGCGATTTTCCAAAAAGCCCCGTATCGTAAAATTTCCGCTGCCTCTCGCCAATGAATGTCGGTTTTTGAATAACCCTCCCTTCTTAGACTCAGTACCGCATTGGGTCCAATATGCACCGAGCCGTTCATCATCCGTGTAAAGTGAACGCCGAGAAAAGGAAAATCAGGGTTCGGAACTGGATATACGAGGTTTTTCACCAGTGTCTTTTTATTTGCTGAAATCTGATAATATTCTCCGCGAAACGGAACAATTTTCATATCGGTTTTGACACCGGCCATCTCCGCAACCTTATCGCTGTACAATCCGGCGCAATTGATCAAGAATCGGGCTTGAATGTCCCCTTGGCTCGTCGTTAGAACTATGCGATCATCGTTCATTTGAACACCTTTGATTTCCGTGTCCGTCAAGAGGTCTCCTTGTTTTTGCTTGATCTTATCGGCATAAACCGCCGCTACTTTCCTGTAGTCCACGATTCCCGTCGAGGGGACGAAGATGCCGGCGATTGCCCGGACATTGGGCTCAATTTCCTTAATGTCATCTTTCATCACTTTTTTTACGGACAACCCGTTTTTTAGTCCTCTTTGGTAAAGGTTTTCCATCAACGGAACTTCTTTCTCGGTTACAGCGACGATTAATTTTCCGCATCTTTCATAAGGAATTCCGTTTTCTTTACAAAATTGAACCATATGTGCATTGCCTTCACGGGCAAATTTCGCTTTAAAGCTTCCGGGTTTGTAGTATATGCCCGAATGAATCACTCCGCTGTTTCGGCCCGTCTGATGCAGAGAAATCTCTTTTTCCTTTTCAATGACAGCAATTTTTGCATCGGAATCGTTTTCCCCTAATTGCATTGCGACCGACAACCCTACGATCCCTGCACCAATGATTACGAAATCATACATGGCCTTCCTCCCCTCCATCGTTTCTCCTTGTCACCTCTAGTATCACTCAAACCGAATCCTGCCCCGCTTATCGAACGAAATCGGATCCGGGCCGCTCTCAACCGTCACGTTCGACAAGTGCTTAATTTCGTCGAATACGGATTCCGATACCCAAATTTCATCGAGATGCAAAGTATTTCTCATGTAAACGAGTCGCATCGTTCTTGGGTTTGACAATTTCAATCCTTTCACCGCTCCTTGGATCAGTTCCCAATCGTTCGGGAAGGTCATCGGAACCGCCGCGCGGATGAGAAAACCGCTCGTCAAACTGTTCAAGTACGTGGCTTTGTAATCAATGTCGCGCACTAAAGATTCCGTCGTAAGGTCGGCAAGGCCGATCCCGTTTGCATTACCATGGGAAGCTTCCGACAAATTCAAAACACCTAAATAGGTGATCGCTGGTTTCTCCGGCTCAGGGATACCTTGGATCCGCATGCGGCCGATAATGTTCGTGTCCATTCCTGTACCGCTGAAATTTTTTCCCATTTCTCCAACAAGGCAAAGATCAATATGGTCGACAGGAAGTGACGGCATCATCTTTTTCGCTTCTGTTTGCAATTGTTTCTCTACCTCAAAAATGCGACCGACAGGAATGCCTTGGACAACGGCCGTCTCGTCATAAGCGTTTTCGACGATGGCAAGGCCTCCAATGATATTCGTTTTTGCAAACGCAACCTTCGCTATCGCTGGAATCACTTCAGCCATACGTTCGGCCCCTAAGCTGTGCACCATCGTCGCGCCCTTCGGTCGTCCAAGCCCGACGGCCGCCATTTTCAGCAATCCGCTCTCATACGGGCCGCGAAAAGCCGTATGCGGCTTTACACGATTTACCAAGAGCGTCGCGTCAGCATCGAGCATTTCAGATGCCGCGTACACCGGCAGCCTTCCGGACGCTTCATCTGTTTCTCCGACTTGGGCGCATTTGCTTGAACAAGAAATGTCGACGGCCATCGATTCCTCTGTGATCCCGAGGCTTGCCAACAGCTCTCGCTGCCCATCGGCTTCACCGCGTCCATGACTCCCCATCGCTGCAACCAAAAATGGTGAATACCCTTTGCTCTTCAGAGATCTCACAACATCTTGAAGAATTTGGACGTAGTTAGAAATGCCGCGAGAACCCGCCGTAACGGCAATTCGTGCGCCATCAGGCAAATCAGCTTCTTCCAAAGCAGCATCGACGGCACTTCTGACTTCTTCGTGAAGATCAGCGATCGTTTTTCGCTCGAACTTCTGCTTGATCTTGTACACCCGTGGGAAATCGTTCATGTTCTCCCTCCAATCTCCGGTGTCCTTAAAGCGCCTTAACGAGGCCGCCGTCCACTAGCAGCGATTGACCGGTGATGTACGTATTCGCATTTGAGCAAAGAAAAACAACCATGCGGGCAAATTCAGCAGGCTCACCGTACCTCCCCAACGGTATCGATTGTTCTGCATTTGCTTTCACCGCTTCCGGATTCACATTCAATTTGTCGGCCTTGACTTTGTCAAGATGCGCTACACGATCGGTAGCAATCCTGCCCGGGCCGACGACGTTGACCAAAATATTGTCTTTCGCCAGTTCTTGAGACAAACTTTTTGCCAATCCAACGACGCCAGTACGGAAGGTGTTCGATAAAATCAAATCGTCGACCGGTTGTTTCATCGACGAAGAAGTGAAATTCACGATGTGACCGCTTCCTTGTTTTCTCATATGTGGAAGTACCTCACGAATCGTCCGCACGAAGCTTAGCAAATTCAATTCAAAAGCGAACTGCCATTGCTCGTCGTCAAAGCTGTCAAACCCGCCTGCCGGCGGCCCGCCGGAATTATTGATCAATACATCCACAGTGCCTTTCCAATCAACGATTTCTGCTACGAGATCCTTGACATCCTGCGGTTTCGTAATGTCACAAACCGCATATCTCACATCGTCATTTCCGGTTTCCGACCGAATCTCTTCGACGGTCCTTTTCAATTCCTCTTCGCTTCGGCTCGAGAGGAAAACATGCGCGCCTTCTTTAGCAAATTGTTTTGCCGTTGCCTTTCCTAATCCTTTGCTTGCAGCTGTAACGAGCACCGATTTTCCTTGCAATCCTAAATCCATATTCATTTTCCCCTTTCTTCTTTCAAACTAACATTTCAATAAGCCCTCGTAACACTTTTTTAATTTATACACGTTCAACGGTAAGGAGTTGCGATCGCATCATCACAGCCGCTTTAGAACCCCTATAGCGCAAATGCAGCGAGATACGCCTCTCTGCAAATAGGTAAAGCAATGACTCCGATTCAACGATCGGAGTCATTTTCATTTCGCCGCACCAACAGATCACATACTTCATCCACGATAGCTTTCGCCCGCGCTTCCAGCTCTTCCGGTTCAGCAGCGGAAATCGGATGTTCCATCACTGTAAAAGGATAGTCAGGAAAACCTTGAGCAAGTGCCATCGCTTTCCCCGAAGCAACAAACGGTTCCGTTAAAACGGCACATGCCGGAACCCCCTGTCTTTCCATTACTAACGCATCGAGCAAACTGCCCGAACTGCAAGATCCTCAATCACCAATTCCGGTGACGACCGCATCGCAAGCTTTTTTTAACCGCGTTGCGTCTCCATAAGGAATTTGATGAGAAGACGACGGTTTACGGATAAAGACAATGTCTTTCAGCCTATACCTTTCCTTAAGCTCCTCTGCAATCATTTTCAGCACAACATCCGAGTTCCGTTTCCCATTATCGACAAAACCGACAATCTTTCCTTTCAAGGTGCTGAGACGTTCCACTTTTGAAGATTCAGTAATGGATCTCTCATTCGTTGGATCCAACACGGTAATTCCTTCCATTTATTCACCTTCTCTCGTCAATCGATGATTACAACCGTTTCTGCTCATTCGCCGAATGAGCCGTCAAAGCTGTCAGCCGTCTCCGGTGCACGATTTGATCGAGCGCGTGATGGCTTCCGTCTGTTTTTTCGTACCCCAGCCTGGAATGACCGCCGAAAACCTCCCCGCTTCCCCGCCGGCAACGACAAGCAGAATGTCCTCGGGCGAAGGAGCGGCTGTCTTCATTATTTGATAGTCTTGTTCTGTCACTTCACCAGGCAATCCACCAAATCTCTTCAAATCAGCCACCGGACGTCTCGCCTTCTCATACAAGAATTCCTTCACTCTTTGTTTATCCCAGCCATGCACATGGCATGTCCGATAATGTTCAGGGCAGAGCACGACTGTGAACTGCTGATCTTTAACGAGGTTGAAATTCCCGACAGCTGATATTCGGTCAGCCAACGTGAGCAAGATGCCTTCCGGCTCGGTCGACGCGCTGTTTTGGATTTGGTTCGGCCCTTCTGCAGCAATGACGGTAACTGTGCTGTCTTCCCGATCAAAGCCGCGTTCAACGTGCAAGGGCGTCCAGTCGGTCTCACGTTCAGCGATGCAATAAGAAATTTTTCCCGGATGGCCGAGCGTGGAACGATCGAACTCACGGCAGCCGCCGAGGTTGTGTAATACTAAACGAATGGTCCGTCCAATCGTCATATTCGCGCGATTGCCAGGTCCAAATACGTTTTGTCCACTGTTGATACCGAGCTGTTCGACGACCGGTCCGTTCAAAATCATGAGTAATGCGGCCCCGTGAGTGCTCGCGGTCGGCCCGTGCAGATTAAACTTTTCATCGCTCAAAGCCGTTAAAGCAGCAACAACAACCGAAAAATACTGAGGCAAACACCCCGCCATCACCGCATTAACCGCAACTTTTTCAGCGGTAAACACTTTTTTTCGTTCCGGGATACCGCCTATCACATAATCCCCTGTCATTCCCGAAAAATCGAGCATCGCTTGAACCTTTTCCTTGGTCGGCGGGACAATGGGCAGGCCGTCCGTCCACCCTTTTGCCATATACGTTTCGTTGACGTCGCTGACGTCCGAAAAATGATAGATCTTTGATTGAATTGTGATCCCTCCTCTCTTCGGATGACACATGAGACGACGACACTTGTATTCAGTTTACGTCTGACCGTAAATCTTTTCAATTTTTCGAACCCTGAAAATCATTTGCATTTTTTAACGGAGATGGATATAATACTTCCATCCTATTGATGGGAGAACTTAATCATGGAAATTTACGCGCTATACGGACGAAGCGGATCTGGAAAAAGCTCGAGCGCGTTGACTTTTGCTTACGATCACGGCATTCCGGCGATTATCGACGACGGTCTGCTCATTCATAACGGCACAAAAAGCGCAGGCGTTTCCGCAAAAGAAGAAAAAAACTACATCACTGCCGTCAAGCGGGCGATTTTTCACTACGACGATCATGCTGAGCAAGTACGGAACACACTTGATCTGCTGGCCATCGACAAGCTATTGGTCATCGGCACTTCAAAAAACATGATTGAAAAAATCGTCTCCAGGCTCGCACTCGGAAAAGTGGATCATTACGTCAAAATTGAAGACATTCGATCCTCCGGCGAATTGAAAGCGGCGCTGTTTGCCCGCCACACGAGAGGTGACCACATTATTCCCGTTCCTCACGCTCAAGTCGAAAAAAAATTATTCAAAAAACTGATCGATCAGGGGATTAAAGTGTTTTCGCCGAAAAAAGAACTCATCGGTGAAACGACGATTGTTCAACCGTTTTTCCATAACTATACAATCAACATCTCTTCAACTGTCTTTGAAGCGATTGCCGCTCATGCGGCCGAGTCGATTCCCGAAGTCGTTTCATGCGATCGGGTCGATATTCAGCTGGAAGGAGTACCTTCTCTTAAAGTCACGCTGACCATGCAATATGGGCCGAATCTTGAATTAAAACCGATACTCGAGGGCGTCCAGAAGAAAATCATCGACGATTACATGCACTACTTAGATTTGGAATTGGATTCGGTGCGTCTCCAAGTAAACAAACTCGTCACAAAGAAAAAAAGCAACTCTTCTTAACGAGTCGGTTGCTTTTTTTGAGTGCTCTTCCGCGGCAATTCAAAGAGATGATCAACAGAAGTGTAATTCCCCGCAAGCCGGCCGACCGGTTGCAAAGCTTGCAAATCGATTCTTCCATTCTTGTACAAATCGTCGCGTATATGATATTTGACCATTCTTCCAATGACCAAATGGTCCCCGCCGAGCGGAATAATTGTTTCCAACTTACATTCCATCTGAATCAGCGACTCTTTCACACGCGGCACCTTCACTTCGACGCTTTCCACAGGAGTTACGTTGGCTGCTTGGAATTCATCGACAGACGGAGGCAGGTGGCGGGACGTTTCGTACATTGCGTCAGCAAGTGGTAATGAAACGACGTTGATTACGAACTCCTTCATTCCGCGAATATTGATCAACGTGTCTTTAATGGTGCCTTGACGTTCATTTACCCCGGGGCCGATGGAAAAGCAAAGCATCGGCGGCTTTCTCGAAGCGACCGTAAAAAAACTGAAAGGCGCGAGGTTGCACACCCCTGCAGCATTCACGGTCGATACCCAGGCGATGGGCCGCGGAACGACGGAACCAATTAACAGTTTGTAAACATCTTTATCAGAAAGTTCATGGGGATCGATGACCATTTTACAACTCCTCAAGTCATTTTCGGTCGATTGTCGACACTCAATGCGAATGATTAATAATTCCATCCGCGGCGAAAGCCGCAATCTCTTCCTCGTCATAACCGAGACTTTTCAAGAGATCACCTGAGTGCTGGCCGAGAAGCGGCGGCGCCGTTGTTGCTGTACCGGACATTCTCGATAGTTTCAACGGAAATCCAAGCATTTTGAAAGTACCGGCATGCGGATGGTCCGCCTCGATAACCATCTCTCGTTCTTTTACATGCCGATCATCAAGGATGTCGGAAAATTGATTGACAGGTCCACATGGAATTTTTGCGGCTTCGAATTGTTGAATCCATGCCGATTTAGGGCGGCCGATGAATATATCGTCCAAAATGGAAATGAGCTCATTGCGGTGCTTGACCCTGTCAGGATTCGATTTGAAACGTGATTCTCGCAAAATATCCATATTCATTGAGTCCACAAAGCTTTCCCACAAACTGTCATTACCGACGGCAAGAATAAAATAGCCGTCCGATGCTTCAAATACTTGATAAGGGACGATATTCGGATGCGCACCACCAAGTGGTTTCGGATTCTCGCCCGAAGCAAAATAGTTTCCTGCTAAATAGGTTTGCCAAGAAATCATTGTATCGAGCAACGAAGCGTCCACCCACTGCCCTTCGCCCGAATATTCCCGTTCGCGAAGCGCAGCCAAAATTCCGATTACCGCCCACATGCCGGCCCCGAGGTCGGCAAGTGAAAAGCCGCCTTTTACGGGAGGTCTCCCCGGTTCGCCGGTAACCGACATCAACCCTCCCATACCTTGGGCAAGCACATCATACCCTGGCTTTTGTGCATACGGCCCCGTTTGGCCGAAACCCGAAATCGAAGCCAATATGATTTTCCGATTTCTTTTTTTCAACGTTTCATAACCGATGCCGAGACGATCAAGCGTCCCGGGACGAAAATTCTCAACGACAACGTCCGCATCTTTCACTAACCGAAAAAGAATTTCTTTGCCTTTCTCGGTCTTCAAGTTAAGCACAATGCTTTTCTTGTTTCGGTTCACGCTCAGAAAATAAGCACTTTCATCCCCAACGAAAGGCGGCCCCCATTCCCTTGTATCATCCCCCTTTGGGCTTTCGATCTTGATGACTTCCGCCCCCAAATCAGCCAATGTCATCGTGCAAAAGGGGCCGCTTAAAATTCTCGTCAAATCAACGACTTTCAATCCTTCAAGCGGAAGCATCTTATCACTCCTTAAAAATCGGCTTTCTCTTCTCGACAAATGCACGAACCCCTTCCGGAAAATCGTCAGGATCGACGCTTGATTGAAACCGGCCATGAACGGGCACATCGAATAGGGGATTGCTGAACGCGACCGCTTCCTTGACTGCCTGCAAGGACGAACAGGACTGACTCTTCACCTTTTTCGCTAATTTCGCGGCGAAATGATCCGGATTTTGCGTATCTGTCAATAAATAATTAATCAAGCCCCATTGCATTGATTCCTCTGGACTGAGTAAGCGGCCGGTATACACAAGGTCTTTCATTCTGCTCGGTCCGACTATGTTAACAATACGCTTCGTGAACGCCTTGCTTAAGGTGATGCCGAGCTTACCGATCGGCATGCCCATTTTCGTTTTCGAAGTGCCAATCCTTAAATCGCATGCCAATGCCAGTTCCAAACCCGCCCCCATAGCAGGACCGTTAATGATCCCGATTGTTGGCAACGGCAGCTTCTCGAACGCGGAAACCGCCTCTTCCATGAGGCGAAACGCTTCGTTTGCTTGATCGATGGTCATGGTGTTGAATTCTTTTATGTCCGAACCAGCGGTGAACAGCCCCCCGGCTCCTCGCAACAATACGACTTTGGTTTTTCGATGGAGAGGAATTCTTGTTGCCACCCGGCGTAATTCTTTCCACATGTTCGCCGTCAATGCGTTTTTGTACGCCGGACGATAAATTGTTACAATCGCGATGCCGCCGCTTTCTTGCAGCGAAATTTTTCCGTTCTTTTCAACGCGGCTAATGGTAACTCTCACATTACCGCCCCTCTCTCACTTAATCCTCCCGCTTTTTCTCGGCAATCGTGTTTTCGACTCTGCCAATCACGTCTTGATTATGCTTTTGCAAAATTTCGTGTGCTTTGTCAAATCGGTTGATTTTCAACATTTCAATGATCAAACGGTGCTCTTGCAACGACTTCAAAATATAACGCTCTTCGAGGAAAGACATCGTTTGCAGCGTAAGAAGCGGCAATCCGAGCCTTGCATACATGTTCATAATCACTTCGCTCTGCGACATCTTGACGATCAAAGAGTGGAACTGATGATTCAACGTTGCATATTCTTCATGGCTCTTCGCCTCTTCCATGAACGGAATCAACTTTTCCATTTCGTCTACGAGTTCCACGACGATGCCGGTTTCACGAATTCGTCTCATCGTAAGATCTTCCAGCATCATGCGAATTTCGAGCAAATCGTACATTTCAAAATTCGTGTACCCTTTTACAACTGCCCCTTTTCTCGGCACACGTTCGACGAGCCCTTCGATTGTTAGCAAATACAATGCTTCACGAATGGGCGCACGACTCGTTCCGTACTCGTCGGCATAAACGGTTTCGACGATTTTTTCTCCGGGCTGCAGTTCTCCCGTAATGATTTGTTCGGTGATCTTTTCCGCAATAATCTTTGACAACGAATTATTGTCGATTTCTTGCCTTTTTCCCACGAAGACATTCCTCCCGTTACATAAAAGCGAATCATTTTCCTTGCTATAAGTATATCACTTTTATGACGGAAATCTTTCTCCCCATTGTCGACAGTTGACTGTTTACATCATAATACGTATCGTCATAAAATTCAATCATAAATACGTCTCGATGTTCATTGTTTTCCATTTTTGCGAACAAAATTCAATTTTCGTGTTGCAATTTTACGAATGTTCGTTTAGAATTTAGACAACCATTGTCGACAGTTGACGATACTTTTCTCGTTTGCACCTGATCCTTGTTTGGGGAGGTTAACTTTTACCAAAAAAGAAAGCGTTTACATTTCTGCGAAACTCATTTTACAAAAAAAGGGGAGATCATTCGTGAAGAAGCACTTCAGTTTAGGATTGGTCTTGGCTCTGATGATTGGCATCCTTGCTGCATGCGGCGGTGGTTCCGGAAGCGGAAACACATCCACAGGCGGTGATGACGGCGGCAGCAGCGGCGAAAAGTCGGTGACGCTGAAACTTTCCCATCAATGGCCGAAACCTACGAACGGTGAAGGAGACTTTCGTGCCGTTTTAGCACAGAAATTTGCCGAAAAAGTCGAAGAGAAATCCGGGGGAAGTGTCAAAGTACAGATTTATCCTTCATCTTCGCTCGTCAAATCGAAGGCCCAATACGACGCAATGTTGAACGGTTCCATTGACATGAGTGTTTATCCTTTGGATTACGCGGGCGGTAAAGTGCCCCAGTACGGCATTACACTTATGCCGGCATTGATCAAAAACCACAAACAGGCACAAGCTTGGCAAACCGCGGAAATCGGTAAAAAATTGGAAGCCATTGCTGAAGAGAACGGCGTAAAAATTCTCGTATGGTGTTGGAATGCAGGGGCGATCGGTGCCAAAGGCGATCCGGTTGTATCTCCCTCCGATGTTAAAGACGGAATGGTCATGCGAGCCGCCGGCGATCGTGTTGAAGCGATGCTGAAAGCAGCAGGCGCCGGCATCACGAGCATGTCTTCGTCAGAAATGTATCAAGCGTTCCAAACAGGTGTACTTGACGCAGGAGTGACATCTAACTCTTCTTTCGCATCGTACAAACTTTATGAACAAGTCGATTCTTACACGAACTCGTTGGAAAACACGTTCTGGTTCATGTTTGAACCGTTGTTGATCAGCATGGATACGTGGGACAAGCTTTCCAAAGATCAGCAAAAAGCAATTGAAGAAACGGCCGCAGAGTTGCAGCCTTGGGTGTACGAGGCTTCAGCGGCGGACGACAAGCGCGTTTCCGATTTGTTTAAAGAAAAAGGGGTTAACGTAGTTCCGATGCCTGACGAAGCTTATCAACAATGGGTGGAACTCGCTAAACCGATTTGGGATGACTTTGCGAATAATGTCGAAGGCGGAAAAGAGTTAATGGAATTAGCAAAGAAAACCCTTCCGAATCAATAAGTAAGGTGGACGTGGCTGTGTCCGACTCATCGTTGGTCACAGCCACTGTTTTAAATCAGCGTTCAGGAGGTAAACGATGAGCATCAACAACGACCGCAAACCGGTTTTTATTCGGATCATCAACACGATCAGCGAAATCAGCGGTTATTTAAGCGGCATTGCACTTTTTGCCGCAGCTTTGATTATTTTTTACAAAGTGGCGGTGCGATATATTTTCGGTTCTCCAACGATTTGGCAGACGGAATTAAGCATTTACTTATTAATGTTCGGCGCCTTCGTCGGAGCGGCTTACGGATTAAAACACGACGCCCACGTAAACGTCGACATTGCATTGATGATTTTACCCGAGCGGATTCGCAAGGGGTTACGGATCGTCACTTCGTTCATCGGGCTCGTATTAACGGTGTTTGTCGCTTACAGAGGATGGCACATGTGGTGGCATGCGACTTCCGAAGGCTGGACCTCGGAAACACTGTGGGGACCTCCGCTTACGTATCCCTATTTTATTTTGCCGTTAGGGATGACGCTCGTTTCGCTGCAATTCATCGTGATTATATTCGAAGACATTCGACGTTTCAAAAATGGCGGAGATCACGCGAACGAATCCGCCTCATGAAGGAGTGATCCGTTTTGCATTCATTAGTTGCAGGCATTTTCATGGCTGTTGCCACCCTGGTTTTGTTAATGGCCGGCATGCCCATTGCCTTTGCATTGGGCATCGTTGCTGTGGCAACGATTTTCATATTTTTGGAACCCGCCCAATTTGAACTGTTGGCGAATTTCATTTATCAATCGCTCGATAACTTCTCTTTGCTTGCCATCCCTCTATTTGTATTGATGGGAGCGATTTTTGCCGGTTCGAAAGCGAGCATTGACTTGTTTTCGGCCGCACAAAAATGGGTCGGTCGCCTCCCCGGCGGGCTCGCGATCAGTTCCGTTGCTGCCTCCGCGTTGTTTGCGGCGTTATCGGGATCGAGCGCGGCTACTGCTGCAGCCATCGGAAAAGTAGCGATTCCGGAAATGAAAAAGAGAGGCTATTCGAATCCGATCGCAACCGGAGCTGTAGTTGCCGGCGGTACGCTCGGCATTCTCATTCCTCCGAGCGTCACATTAATTTTATACGGAATTGCCGTCGAACAATCAATTGGACAGTTGTTTCTCGGCGGTATTATCCCAGGCATCATCTTGACTGTGATGTTTTGTATCTGGATCGTCATCGCGACGTTATTGGAACGGCGCGGAATCTCCGTCGGAGGTGAGACGGCAGAAAACGGTCCGGTCATCGCCGATTTTTCATGGAAAGATCGATTTAAGTCTTTTCTCCAAGTTTTTCCATTTGTTGCGTTGTTGGTCGCGATTCTTGTATCGCTGTACGGCGGATTTGCGACGCCAAGTGAGGCAGCGGCTGTCGGGGCGATTCTAGCCTTAATCATGGTCGTCGTCTTTTACCGATCGATGACACTGAAGAAAATGATGAACATTTTGCTCGAGTCGACGAAAGAGAGCACGATGATCTTGTTGATCATCGCCTTTTCATTCTTGATTGGTACGGTCATGAGCTTCCTTTCCATTCCGCAGGATCTCGCCGGGTATATCGCAGGACTGAACATGAACAAATGGTTGATTTTGCTTTTCATTAACCTGTTCCTGTTATTGTTGGGATGCTTCTTGCTGCCGGTTGCCATTATATTAATGACGGCGCCCATCATTTATCCGATTATTACGGCGCTCGGATTTGATCCGATCTGGTTCGGCGTCATCATGACAATTAATATGGAGATGGGCCTCATCACGCCTCCGGTCGGACTGAATTTATTTGTTGTTAAAGGAATTGCTCCGGACATTCCGACATCGGAAATCTTAAAAGGTTCACTTCCTTATATCATCGTCATCGGACTTTCGATCGTCCTCTTCAGCATCTTCCCGCAAATTGTCACATGGCTGCCGGAGAAATTAATGGGGTAATTAAAAAAGAATCGGCTGCTCAAAGTGTGGAGAAACCTTAAGGTTTCTCCACACTCTTGTAGACAAAAACCTTTCGGATCAAGGAACAAGTATAACCTTCCCGGTGCTTCTCCGGCTTTCAATCCAATCATGAGCCGCTCTCGCCTCTTCCAAAGGCAGCTTACGTCCGATTACGATGTTCAACCGACCGTCAGCCAAGTAAGGCAATACTTGTTCCGCCGTCTGCCTTACTATTTCCGGACGCCGCTTGATCGTCGTTCCGAGACTGAATCCGAGTACTGATCGACACGTCGAATGCAAATCCGTTGATTGGAACTGCACCGGCCGCCCCCCAGCATTGCCGAAATTCACAAGCCGGCCGTACATCGCAAGGCATTCCATACTTTTTTCTCCAATTTCTGCCGCAATGGAATCGAGAATCACATCTCCCCCATGCCCGTCCGTGTAGTGCAGTATTTTTTTTACAATGTCCTCCTTCTCGTAATTAAGCACAACGTCGGCTCCGGCTTTCAATACCGTTTCCTTCTTCTCGTCACGGCTGACGGTTCCGATGATCAATCCCGCTCCGAGAATCTTGGCGGTTTGGATCGCCGTCGTACCCACGCCGCCCGCAGCGGAATGAATAACTACATTCTCCCCTTTCTTCAGGCGTCCGACTTCAGAAAGCAGTTGAAATGACGTAAATGAAACGAGTGGACTGGCAGCAGCCACCTCAAAATCAACCGTATCGGCAATCGGAAACGTCAAGTTTTCGTTCGCCACAGTATACTCGGCATACGATCCCGTCGTGGGAAAGGCAATCACGCGTTGCCCTACTTTTACACTCGTCACGTGTGCACCGATCGCTTCCACCGTTCCCGCCGCATCCAACCCGGGAATGAACGGCGGACGCAGACCTCCATGGAATTTCCCTTTTCGTGATTTAATGTCAGCAAAATTCACCGCAGCAGCCGCAACGCGGATCAATACTTGATTGTTTCCAACCTTCGGCCGTTCCACTTCCTCGAATTTCATTCCTTCAAGTCCGCCAAACCTTGTAACAACAACAGCTTTCATACGGATTGCACCGTCCCCCCGGAAATAAAGTTCCATGCTGATTCCGTTAATTCAATTCGACATTTGTCGCGAAATGTCCTCTTAAACGCCGCAACCTTGCCATCAAAAAAACGCACCCTCAACAGTGCGTTAAGCCATCCATTTCGGAGGTGTATCTTTGTCCCAATAAATATTGCCAAGTTCATGATGGTTTTCATAGTGATCCATCACGACATGATAATGAAAGTTGAACCAATACCCGTCCTTCGGCGGATGATCCCGGCGAACATGAAAGCGTACGAGATCTTTACCGTTTCTCCCATCAAAGATATGAAAAATTTTTTCGCCGAAACCACCTGAAGGTGATTGCGAAACGACGAGGTTTCTTAACGTATCCTCATCCAATTGACCCGATAAATCTTCCATAACATCTCCGATCTTCGGTACAATCGTTTCGCGGTACTCATCGCCGACTTGGTTGGAAATGGCAGGACCGAATTTCCTGAACCCTTGACGCACCGCGAGTTTCACCGTAAATTTCGGCAATCTCGTTCTCAGTTCGGAAGGATGCTCAGCCGCAGCGGCAATTTCATTCCATGAGGCCGGCGTTTCTTCCCTTCTGCGTTTTGTCTGGTTCTTGGCGTTCGAATCCGAGCCGGAGCTCATTTCAACGCTTTCGGACGATGCCCCCTCAAACCGGCTTGATTTCGTCGTATGGGTACGGTCCGAAGAGACGTGCGAACCGGGAACGAACGTACCGAATGTTAACGCGGCGGTCAATGTCACCACTATTTTCTTCAACAACCGGAACATTCGACTCCCCCCTAAGCCATTCCCAAGACCAGAGCAAATATTGCCTATCTATCTATTAGACGATTCAAACGGGTAAAAGTTTCACTTAACTCAGAGGAAAATACAAAACGATCACTGCTCGTTTTTACGAAAACCTGCAAAAAATCTCTGAAGAATCGTTCAGAGACTTTCCTGTGCTCTCCCCTTCATGAAGTTTAACACCACATGCGCCGCCACACGGCTTGTCATGTTGCGAAAATCAATCGTCGGATCGATTTCAACGATGTCGATTCCCCGCACTTCCGGCCGCCCGCCAAGAAACGCTATGCCGGAAAGCAAGGTCGCGGTATCCATGCCGCCGGGACCAATCGCCGGACAACCGGGTGCGAATGCTTGATCGAGCACATCCATGTCAACCGAAACATAGACCGCATCGACACGTTCTTTCAAACCATTGAGTGAATGAGATAAAATTGGCCGGATACCCTTTTCGACGACGTCTTGCATCGTGTAGATGGTCACCCCTTGCTGCCGGCCATACTCGTGATATTCACGGCTGTTGGAAAAATCGCGAATGCCGATTTGCACGAGGTTTTCGCCGCGCAACGCTCCAGCTTCGAGCAGCCCTCTGAACGGCGTTCCGTTCGACGGACCGCCGTCTTCCAGGTTGCGCAAATCGTGATGGGCGTCGAATTGAATAACGCCAATCGTGCCTTTCGCTTGAGCAAATGCCTTTATGCTCGGGCAGCTGATCGAATGATCACCGCCGAGAATGATCGGCAGCATGTGCGGGTGAGATTGAAAGATTTCGCTGAAAGTGTTTTCGATTCGGCGATGCGACTCCGCCAAATCGGTGACGTGCATCGCCACGTCGCCGAAATCTTGCAGCGTTTCCGTCTTCAAATCGACTTCGCTGTCGATCGCATACGTCGTATACGACGACAACGCGCTTCGGATCGCCGCTGGCGCCTCCGCGGCGCCGGAGTGGCTGATTGACGGCTTCGATAGCGGCGCGCCGATGAGGCCGAATCCGTCAACGGATTCGCCGCCGTTCCACGGCTGGATGATCTCGTGCGCCTTCGTTACTTCACTGTCCTTGAATCCCGCCTGACCTGCCGGCCGCAAATGTTCAGGCATGAACACCACCTCTTTCAAACACTTTTTCCCCTGCTTTATAAACCGAGTTTACGTGATTCACCCCGTAATGATACGGAATGTACAAGTAGTTGTCCGCATCCCATACGACGATGTCCGCTTTCCTTCCGACGGCGAGCTTGCCGGCGGAATCCCCGCGTCCGATCGCATGAGCCGCATTTACTGTCACCGCATGCCAAATTTCTTCCGGTGTCATCTTTAGCTTCAACGCCGCCAAATTCATGATGAACTGCAAGTTTTCCGTTACCGAACTTCCCGGGTTGAAATCGGTTGAAAGCGCAACTGCCGCCCCCGCTTCCAACATGTCGCGTGCACGGGCGTATTTTTCCTTGCCAAGGTAAAAAGACGTCCCCGGCAGCAACACAGCAATCACGCCTTCTTCGGCCATCCGACGCATCCCTTCATCCGATGTGCCGACGAGATGATCGGCTGAAATCGCACCGAGATCAGCGGCCAGCTCGGCGCCGCCGAGCGGATCGATCTCATCGGCATGAATTTTCACGCGAAACCCTTCCGCTTTCGCCTTCTTGAGAAACGTACGCGATTGCTCAACGGAAAACACGCCCGTCTCGCAAAAAATATCAACGTATTCGGCCAGTCCGCGTTCTTTGATTTCCGGCAGCATCGCCGCCATCACCTCCAGAAACCGATCCGGCTCACCTTTGTATTCCTCCGGAATCGCATGCGCGCCGAGAAACGTAGACACGACGTCCATTTTCGTTTCCTCGTTCATCTGCTTCGCTACGCGCATCTGCTTCATTTCCGTTTCGTAATCGAGCCCGTATCCGCTCTTCGCTTCCATCGTCGTCACGCCGTAGGTCATCATCCGTTGCAAATGAAAACGCGCTTTCTTTGCCAACACGTCTTCCGACGTTTCGCGCGTCGACCGCACAGTCGACAAAATGCCTCCGCCTTGTTTTAAAATCTCGAGATAAGGTACGCCTTGCTGCTTCAGCGCCATCTCGTGTTCACGCGAACCGCCGAACACGAGGTGCGTATGCGGCTCGACGAGTCCCGGCGTGACAAGCTTGCCGCCGCAATCGACGACGTCGGCGGCATCAAACGCACGCCAGCCGTCCCCTTGGCCGACCTCAGCAATCTTTCCGTCGCGTACAGCCAGCCAAGCATTTTTTATCACAGAAAGCTCCTGCATCGCTTTCCCTTTCACCGGCGTGTCGGTGCCGTTGTCCATCGTCAACAATTGCCCGATGTTATGCAAAACTAAATCCATTTATTCGGCCTCCAATCCCGGAATGCGCACGTGCTTCTCTTTCGCTGTTTTCACCGCTAAATCGTATCCCGCATCCACATGACGCGCGATGCCCATACCCGGGTCAGACGTCAACACACGTTCAAGACGGGCTGCAGCTTTATCCGTGCCGTCAGCAACAATGACCATGCCGGCGTGAATCGAATAGCCCATGCCAACGCCGCCGCCGTGGTGCAGCGACACCCAGCTGGCGCCGTTGACCGCATTAATCATCGCGTTTAAAAGCGGCCAGTCCGCAATCGCGTCACTGCCGTCCTTCATGCCTTCCGTTTCCCGGTTCGGCGAAGCGACCGAGCCGCAATCAAGATGGTCACGGCCGATGACGATCGGCGCCGAAATTTCACCGCTCGCCACCATTTCGTTAATGATGCGCCCGAACTTCGCACGCTCCCCATAGCCGAGCCAGCAAATACGCGATGGCAAGCCTTGGAACGATACTTGCTCCTGCGCCATCTTAATCCATTTGCACAAATGTTTGTTGTCGGCAAACTCGCGCAAAATGATTTCGTCCGTTTTATATATGTCTTCCGGATCCCCAGAGAGCGCGACCCAACGGAACGGCCCTTTCCCTTCACAAAACTGCGGGCGAATGAACGCCGGCACAAAACCAGGGAAGTCAAACGCATTCTTGACGCCGGCATTATAAGCTTCTTGGCGAATGTTGTTGCCGTAATCGAACGTAACCGCGCCTGCCTTTTGCAAAGCAAGCATCGCGTCCACATGAGCGACGATGCTTTCACGCGCCAATTTTAAATACGTGTCAGGATCGTCTTTCCGCAGTTTGTCAGCTTCCGCAATCGAATAACCGACAGGAATGTAGCCGTTCAACGGATCATGCGCCGAAGTTTGATCGGTGACGAGATCAGGCGTTCCCCCTCGCCGCACAAGTTCCGGTAAAATTTCCGCAGCGTTTCCGACGAGGCCAATCGAAAGCGGCCGCCGCTCGCGCTGCGCTTCGCGCGCCTTCGCTAACGCCTCATCGAGCGTCTGGGCCATCTCGTCGCAATACTTCGTCTCGATGCGCCGCTCGATTCGCTTGGCGTCCGGCTCCACCGCAATCACGACGCCGTCGTTCATCGTCACCGCCAGCGGCTGGGCGCCGCCCATGCCGCCGAGACCCGCCGTCACGGTCAACGTGCCGGCCAGCGTCCCGCCGAAATGCTGCCGCGCCGCTTCCGCGAACGTCTCATACGTGCCTTGCAAGATGCCTTGGCTGCCGATGTAAATCCAGCTGCCCGCCGTCATTTGCCCGAACATGATCAGTCCCTTTTTCTCCAGTTTGCGGAACGTCTCCCAATTCGCCCACGCCGGCACGAGATTTGAGTTCGCCAACAGCACGCGCGGCGCATCTGGATGCGACTTGAACACCGCAACCGGTTTCCCGGATTGCACCATCAACGTCTCATCCTCCTCCAGCGTCTTCAGCGTCGCCGCGATCCGCTCAAAACTGTCCCAGTTTCGCGCCGCTTTTCCGCTTCCGCCGTAGACGACCAAATCCTCCGGCCGCTCCGCGACCTCCGGATCCAAGTTGTTCATCAACATGCGCAAGGCCGCTTCCTGTACCCAGCCTTTCGTATTTAACTTCGTTCCCCTCGGGGCTCGTATCGTCGTTTTTTTCATTTCGATTCCTCCGTTTCATTCATCTTCACAAATACATCCGATGCCTTCAGCCAACGGCTCATCGCTTCAATATCCCGCGAAAACACGCGGTCCTTTTCAAGCGGCTGCACGATTTTGCGTCCCGTCTCCCACAACCGATACGTCTCTTTCGCCATCTTCTCAACGCCGCGAAACTCGCAAGCTTGCAACGCGCAAATCATCTCAATCGCGACGACACGGCGTACGTTTTGGATGATTTGATGTGCATGCCGCGAACCAATCGTGCCCATGCTCACGTGATCCTCTTGGTTCGCCGACGACGGAATCGAATCGACACTCGCCGGATGCGCCAAGGTTTTATTTTCCGACACTAATGAAGCCGCTGTATATTGTAAGATCATCGCGCCGGACTGCAAGCCAGGTTCACTGCTTAAAAACGCCGGCAAGCCTTCATTCAATTGCGGATTGACGAGCCGCTCGATGCGCCGCTCAGAAATATTCGCAAGCTCCGCCATCGCAATCCCGAGATAATCCATCGCAAACGCGATCGGCTGGCCGTGAAAGTTGCCGCCGGATATGACTTTGTCTTCATCTGGAAACAACAATGGATTATCGGTTGCTGCGTTAAACTCGATTTCTAATTTATTTTTCACATAAGCGAGTGTTTGCCAAGTGGCTCCATGCACTTGCGGAATGCACCGCAAGGAATACGCATCTTGCACACGCAGTTCCCCTTGCCGACTCACCAAACGGCTTCCGTGCAAGTATCCCCTGATCCTTTCAGCAACTTCCACTTGTTCGTGATAACCGCGCGCCGCGTGCAAATCTTCATCAAAAGCATCAATGATGCCCCGCAGTCCTTCCATCGTCAAGGCGGCTGCCGCTTCCGCTTGATACGCAAGCTTTTCCGCTTCCAAATAAGCGACAGCGCCCATCGCGGTCATCGCCTGCGTACCGTTGATTAACGCCAACCCCTCTTTCGCGGACAAGGTCAACGGGGAAATGCCTTCGCGCGCCAGCGCTTGGATGGCTTCCACGCGCTCCCCTTTGTAAAACACCTCGCCTTCGCCGATCAACACGAGTGCGAGATGTGCGAGCGGAGCGAGGTCACCGCTTGCGCCGAGCGACCCTTGCTGAGGCACGACCGGATGAATACGCGTATTCAACAGCTGCATGAGCCGTTCAATGACGATGCGGCGAACGCCGGAATAGCCTTTCAAAAGCGTGTTCGCACGAAGCAATAACATGCCCCGGCTGACCATTTCCGGAAACGGTTCGCCGACGCCGCAGGCGTGGCTGCGGATCAAGTTCAACTGCAAATCCTCAACGTCGTCCGTCTCAATCAACACATCGCTCAGCTTCCCAAAGCCGGTCGTTAACCCGTAAACGACCGCGCCCTCTTTAACGATCCGCTCTACCATCTTTCGGCTTTTCTCTACACGCCGCCAGCTTTCCTCGGAGGCACAAACCGTCTCATTGTCATACAACACGCGCGCAGCTTGCCGCAACGTCAATTGGTGACCATCTAAAGTGATCATCGTTGATCTCCTTTCTATCAAGCAACACGAAATTCTTCCATACAATTTCCACCTCAACCACTTGCCATATCAGCACTGTACCAAAATAAAGCGATAAAAAAAGACTGCTCTTCACGAATCAACGGATTCGCAAAAGCAGTCCTTCGGGTGCAATATGAAGCTCATAAAAGGGCCGGTGTTCCCGGCAAA